>JAVBUU010000003.1:0-6823 GCA_031555005.1 Opitutales bacterium
AATGTTGCAGGTGCGGATGAAGCGCGCGCCTTTGTCGGACGAGTCGATGTCGAGGACGCCGGCTTTGTAGCTCGGTTGGTTGGCGATGATGCCGACGACGACGCCGCCGATGCGGGCGAAGCCGACGACGATGCTTTTCGCGAAATCGGGCATGATTTCGAAGAAGTCGGCGTCATCGACGAGGCGGGTGATAACGTCTTTGACGTTGTAGCCGTCTTTCGGCGTTGCCGGGACGATGGCGTTCATGCCGGCGTCTTCGGTGAGCTCGATTTCGCGGTCGAGGTTGTGCGGCGGGTCGCTGAGGTTGTTTTGCGGGAGGAAGGAGAGCAGGCGCGCGGCGAGCTCGAGGCCGTGTTTGTCGTCTTCTGCGACGAGGTGGATGTTGCCGGAGACGCTTGCGTGGGCGGCTGCCGAGGCGAATTGTTCAAGCGAGGCTTGTTCGCCGGTGGCGGCTTTGATGACGTCCGGTCCGCAAATGAACATGTTCGAATTTTTCTTCGACATGATGATGAAGTCCGTGAGCGCCGGCGAGTAAGCGGCGCCGCCGGCACACGGTCCGGCGATAACCGTCACTTGCGGGACGACGCCGGAGAGATACACGTTTTTGTAGAAAATCGCGGCATAACCGGCGAGCGATTCGACGCCTTCCTGGATGCGCGCGCCGCCGGAATCGTTCACGCCGATGACCGGCATGCCCATGTTGTGGGCGTATTCGAGCAAGTCACAGATTTTTTTGGCGTGGATTTTGCCGAGCGAGCCGCCGGAGGCCGTGAAGTCTTGGCTGTAAGCCGCGACCGGGCGTCCTCCGATGTAGCCGGTGCCGCAAACGACGCCGTCGGACGGACTTTTTTTCTTTTCCATGCCGAAACGGTGGCAGGCGTGTTGCGCGTGCATGCCGAATTCTTGGAAAGTGCCGGGTTCGAAAAGCATTTCGAGGCGCTCACGGGCGCCGTGAAGGCCTTTGGCTTTGCGGTCTGCAAGCTTGTCAAGGCCGCCGGCGGCGCGTGCTTCGTCGCGGCGTTTTTGCAAGTCTGCAAGGAGTGCGGGATCTATTGCCATGGTGGTTTTGTAGTTTGTGAAATTAGGAAACGGTTAGCGGGAAAATTAAGAATTAAAATTTAAGAATTAAGAAAAAGTTACCGGCGCAATGCCGCCGATTTCTTTTCTTAAATCTTAATTCTTAAATCTTAATTTATTTCTTGCTCGGGTCGTCCATGCACAGCTCGGTCAAAACGCCGGCGGTGTTTTTCGGGTGAAGGAAGCCGATGAGCTTGTTGTTGGCGCCGGGACGCGGTTTGGCGTCGATGAGGCGCACGCCTTTGGCGGCATATTCGTCGAGCGATTTTTGGACGTCTTCGACGGCGTAAGCGACGTGGTGGATGCCGCCGGAGGGGTTCTTTTCCAAATATTTCGCAATCGGGCTGTCCGGCGAGGTCGGTTCCAGCAATTCGATGTGAACGTGTCCGACTTCGTAGAAGCAGGTGCGGACTTTTTGGTCGGCGACTTCTTGGATGCCGTGGCACTCGAGGCCGAGGACTTGTTCGTAGAAGCGGCGGGCTTCTTCGAGGTTCGCGACGGCGATGCCGAGGTGATCGATTTTTTGCAGCATAGGAAAAGTTTTAATGCGAGGTCGTTGTTAAAGAAACCGCACGGGGAGTTTAAGTTTTTTTAACGGGGAGGAGTTATTTAATAAGAAAAAATGAAGTCAAGGCAGGGGATTGGTAATAGCTGTCGGCGCAATTTCCCGCTTGCCGGAATTTTCCCGCGCGGTTGCCATAGCCGGCAATGTTCGACGATTCGGCAACAATCTCCGGCAACGCCCCCGGCGCATCGGCACCCGATGCCGACGGCATCATCCCGCCGCGCGATCACCCGATTCGTTTGCCGGCCTTTGAGGGGCCGTTGGATTTGTTGCTTTATCTGATTCGCAAAAACGAAATCGATATTTACGACATTCCGATTGAGACGGTTACGCGGCAATATCTTGAAATTATCCGCGGCGGCGAACACGCCGACCTCGACGTTGCCGGCGACTTTTTCGTCATGGCGGCGACGTTGATGTATATTAAAAGCCGCATGTTGCTGCCGGCGGATAAGGTGCCGGTCGAAGACACGGAGGCGGCCGGTTCCGGCGACGAAATCGACCCGCGCTGGGAACTCGTCCAACAGCTCATTCAATACAAAAAAATCAAAGAATGCGCGGAGCACCTCGACACGCTGATTGTTGAGCGCCAAGGTTATTTGGAGCGGCTCGTGTCGGCGATGCCGGAAACGCCGGAGGAGGAACGCGCTGTCGCGCCCGCCGATCACATCGAGATTTGGAACACGTTTAACAAAATCTTGCAGCGGCTTTCCGAGCGCATCGCGCCCGGCGAAATTCACGGCGAGACGGTCACGATCGCCTCGCGCATGGAAACGATTTTGGAGCGGATTCACGCGGAAAAGCGTTTTACGTTTTCGTCGCTCTTGCCGGAGAAGCCGACCGTCGCGGTGCTTGTTTCCACGTTTTTGGCGTGTCTCGAACTTGCCCGGCTCGGAAAAATTCTGCTCACTCAGGATAAAACTTTCGAAGAAATTTTCTGCGACGTTAAGCCGCCGGAAGTGCCGGATGAATCGCCGGAAGTGCCGGAGCCGTCGGAAGATTTTCTTTCATAACGCCAACAGCTTAAATCTTACTTTTCTCGCATGGACCCGATCAAAACCATTTCCGACTACACGCGCTTTCCGAGCATCTCGACCGATCCCGCTTACAAAGACGGCATGACCGGCGCGCGCGACTTCGCGGCGAAACTTTTAACCGACGCCGGCCTCGCCGTCGAAATCGTCCAAACGCCGCTGCATCCGATAATTCTCGGTCGGCGCACCGGCCCGGCCGCGTGGCCGCACGTCGTCATTTACGGCCACTACGACGTCCAACCGGCAGACCCGCTCGAGCAATGGAAAACGCCGCCGTTTGAACCGGCGGTGCGCGACGGAAAAATTTTTGCGCGCGGTGCCGCCGACAACAAAGGCCCGCACGCCGTGTCGATTCTCGCGCTCGCGAAATTGCTCAAGCGCCGGCCGGATTTGCCGCTGCGAATCACGTTCTTGCTCGAAGGCGAAGAGGAAATCGGCAGCCCGAGTTTCCCGGCGTTTTTGGAAAAACATAAAGCCGAATTGAGCGAAGCGGACTTTGTTTTGCTTTCCGACACCGGCAGCCCGAGCAGCTCGCAAATCGTGATAACAACAGGCTTGCGCGGCATCATCGGCTTGGAAATCCGGATCGCCGGTCCGCAAACCGACTTGCACTCCGGTTTGCACGGCGGCGCGGTTTACAACCCCATTCAGGCACTCTGCGAAATCTGCGCCTCGCTGCACAAACCGGACGGCTCCGTGAACGTGCCGGGATTTTACGACGGCGTCGCGACGCCGGAACAATGGGAAAGCGACGAGCTGAAAAAATTCCCGCTCGACGAAGCCGGTTACAAAAAATTTCTCGGCGTCGATGCCTTGTATTCACAACCCGGATACACGCCGATCGAAGCCACGCGCTACGGCCCGACGCTTGAATTTAACGGCATCGGCGGCGGCTACCAAGGCGAAGGCTCGAAGACCGTCATTCCGTCGAAAGTGTTTGCGAAACTTACCTGCCGGCTCGTGCCGGGGCAAGACGCCGACGCGATAATTCAAAAAGTTTCCGACGCGATTCGCGCGCGCGTGCCCGCCGGCGTGAAGTGCGAAATTAAAGTGAAGCAGGGCAACAACGCATATTGCGTTTGTCCGCCCGGCAAACCGAACACGCCGGCGGATCAAAACCCGGTGCTTGCGCGCGCGTTCGAGGCTGCCGGCGAAGCGATCGAAAAAGCCTTCGGCGCGCGCCCGCTTTTTTTACGCGAAGGCGGAAGCGTGCCGATTATCGGAGACATCAAGCGCGTCACCGGTCTTGATTCGCTGATGATCGGCTTGTTCACGCCGGACTCGAATTTGCACGCGCCGAACGAAAATCTCGAAATCGCAATGATCGAGCGCGGCATGGCAGCCTACGAGTTGCTGCTGGAAAAAATCGCCGGATAATACTTCAAAAAATGTCGGCTTTCCCTCTGCTTGCAGGATCCGAAGACCACGCCGCGCAAAAGGAACGCGTGGCGCGTTGGTCGGTTTTGGCCAGTTTTGCACTGACTGTCGGTAAGCTGCTTGCCGGCGTTTTTTCCGGATCGCTTGCGTTGTTGTCCGAGGCCGCGCATTCGCTTATCGACACGTTTGCGACGCTCGTGACGTGGTTTGCGATTCGTGTTTCCAATAAACCGGCGGACGAGGATCATAATTACGGCCACGGGAAAATCGAAAGCATGGCGGCGTTGTTCGAGACCTGTTTTCTTTTCCTGCTCGCGCTCGGCGTGTTGATAAAAGCCGGAAATCAGTTGCTTACCGGCGGCAGAATCGTGGAGGCAACTTGGCCGGTGTTCGTCGTCGTGGTGATTGCGATCATTGTCGACATCGAGCGGATTCGCGCCCTGGCGCGTGTTGCGCGGGAAACCGGCAGTCAGGCGCTTGCGGCGGACGTGTTGCATTTTTCTTCTGATTTAGCCGGCAGTTGTTTGGTTTTTCTCGGGCTCCTTGCGTCGTGTTTCGGCTTTGTTTACGGCGATGCTTTGGCGGCGATCGGCGTGGCGTGTTTTATTGCGATTGCCGGTTGGCGGCTCGGGCGGCGGACTTTGGATACATTGCTGGATGCCGCGCCGAAGGGGATTGCGGAGCGTTTGCGTATGATGGCGCTCGCGACACCCGGCGTTGTCGAGGTTCGTGCCGTGCGGCTGCGACCGGGCGGCAACGAAACCTTCGGAGAGGTTAAAATCACCGTCTCGCGCACGTTGCCGCTTGACCAGGTCGATGCCATTAAGGGCGACTTTTCGCGAGCGGCCGGGAAGGAAATTCCGAATTTGGAATTAACCGTGATCGCGCTCCCGATTGCGCTTTCGAGCGAGACGATTCGTGAGCGTGTTTTGTTGCTCGGGCAGCGCGAGCGTTTACCGGTGCATCACGTCACGGTGCAAGACGTCGCCGGCCGGCTTTCGGTGAGTTTTGACATGGAGGTGGACGGCAGGGAGACCTTGGACGCGGCGCACGCGCGGGCGGAGCGGTTCAAAAAAGTTTTGCGCGGCGAGTTTGGCGAAAACACCGAGATCGAACCGCACGTCGAGCCGCTTGAAACAGTGCCGTTGAGCGGACGTGAAGCACCGGCGGAACTTTTAGACGGGATTGCCGACGCACTTGTCGGGGAGGCTGAAGTCAGTGAATTAATTTGGGAAATCCACGATGTGCGCGCGCGCGAAACCGACGCGGGACTTGTCGTGAATTATCATTGCCGGGCTGCCGGGAATCTCAATGTCGCGTCGGTGCACCGACACATGGACGAGATGGAACATCATGTTCGTGAAAAATTCCCGGCGATCATTCGCATTGTGGGACACGCTGACGTGCGGAACAATTCGACAACCTGTCCGGCGGCGCCGGCGGCATAAAAAATAAAACTCACCGCGTGAGCCGTTCCGTGATCAGGCCCCTTAACCTTTTAAGTTAAGGTGGGTGTCGGTATCCCGGTTTCGGTCTTCCGTTCAAGCCGGCATGACTTCCGTCGGGTATTCCCGGCTCCCGAATAAAACAACATAGGACAGGGAGCGCTATTTACGGGTTGTCGAACTCTGCAGTGAGGAATTTCAAGCTGCCCGTGTTGCCGGGAATGTCAAGCGGCCACGGGGGAATGTTCCGAAACTCCCTAGTCCGGTTCAGCTCCGGTAATCGGCGTTTTCGCTCACGTATTCGTGCGTGAGGTCGCCGCCGAAAACTTCTGCGCTGCCGGTGCCGGCGGACAGTTCGACGGCGATTTCCACGCTGCGTTCGTGCGGCGGGAAATTAACCGGCGGCGAGAAGATGCCGGCGGCGTCCGGTTTGCTTTGGTAAAGCTCGGCGGCGCGCATGTGCGCGACGAGCGCGGTTTCTTTTTCCGGGTTCAGGCGGAAGGCGCCGGCGGCGAAAATTTCGATGCCGCCGATCGTCGCGCGCAGTTTCGATAAATCGATTTTCATGCCGGCGTTGCCGACGTGTTTGCCGATGGCTTGCACGAGGCGGCCGACGTTGGGGTCGTTGCCGGCGACGGCACATTTGAAGAGCGGCGCGTTGATTATCGCTTTGCCTAGCGCGCGTGCGGAGGCGTTGTCCGGCGCGCCGGAAATTTTTACGCGGATGACGTGCCGGACGCCTTCGCCGTTGCGCACGACATCTTCGGCGAGGTCGCGGCAAACTCGGGCGAGCGCGTTTTCAAAACCGGCGAGGTCGGCGCACGGTACTTTGCCGGACGAGACGAGCGCGACGGTGTCCGACGTGCTCATGTCGCCGTCGATGCTGATGGAATTGAAGCTCGGTTCGACGACGCGAGTGAGCATGGCGCGAAGCGTGTCGCGCGGCACGGCGATGTCCGTCAAGATGTAAACGAGCATCGTGGCGAGGTTGGGCTCGATCATGCCGGCGCCTTTGGCGATGCCGACGATGCTGCCGCCGGCGAGGTCGGCGCGGCGGATTTTCGGGTAGAGGTCGGTGGTGACGATGCCTTCCGCGGCCGGCAAAATCGTGCCGCCGGCGAGTGCGCCGGTTGCCGCCGGGATTTCTTTTATCATGGCGTCTGCCGGGAGTTGCCAGCCGATGACGCCGGTGGAGCTCGGCAAAACCTGCGCCGGCGCGATGCCGAGTTGCGCGGCGACTTCGGCGCACACGCGTTCGGCGGTTTCGACGCCGCCGGGCGCGCAGACGTTGGAGATTTTGTTGTTTATGATTAACGCGCCGAGCG
>JAVBUU010000122.1:0-7199 GCA_031555005.1 Opitutales bacterium
CGGTTTGGTTCAAAAAAATCTGCGAAGTGAGCGTCGGCATTCGCGACCGAATACGAAAAATTACTCCCCCGAAGGGAGCAGAATAAGTCCGAGCGAAAGTCGGAAAAATGACGCAAACCGTGTCATGCGAAACGGAGAAAGAAAATTTATCCGCCGGCAGTCAAGCAGCAATATGGTACCGGCGCGATGCCGGTGCGGGCGTGTCGGTCCGGAATCAATAACGGAGGCGCGAAGCGCCGGGTGCGGCGTCCTTGCCGGCGATTTTTCGGAAAACTCGTCACGGCGCGGGAACTCCTCAAGAAGCGGCATCGCCTGACGGCCGGCAACGTTTTCGCAATTACAAAAAAAGTCCGCCGGCATTGCCGGCGGACTTTGAAAGCGATCAATCTTTCAGACGTGAATTAAGAAATTACGCCTTTACGGAAACGCAGCGGTGTGCGGCGTCCCAGGTGACAATGCCGTCTTTGAGCGCGAAGAGCGCGTGATCGCGCCCCATGCCGACGTTTTCGCTCGCGTTCATTTTCGTGCCGCGTTGACGGATGAGAATGTTGCCGGCTTTGGCGGTTTGGCCGCCGTAAAGTTTAACGCCGAGACGTTGAGCGTTCGAGTCGCGTCCGTTGCGGGAAGTACCGCCGCCTTTTTTTGTTGCCATGACTAAAGGTTCTCCGGGTTTTTAAGTTAAAAAATTACGCTTTGATCGCTTCGATCTTTATGACCGAGAGCTCTTGGCGATGACCGCGACGGCGATAGTAATTTTTCCGGCGGCGGTGTTTGAAGATGCGGATTTTTTCGCCGCGTTTGTTTTCAAGGATCTTGGCGGTAACGCTGGCACCGGCAATCGTCGGCGTGCCGACGCGTGCCTTTTCGCCTTCGCCGGCAAAAATAACTTGGTCAATGGTAACCGTATCGCCGGCTTTGGTTTCCGGATAAAGGTTAACGGTGAGGATATCGCCTTCTTTAACGGTAAATTGGCGTCCTTGCGTGATGATTGTCGCTTTCATGACTTTCTTGTAAAGGGTGCGGGAGAAAAGGCGGTGCCGCCGAAAATGCAAGCGGTTTTTTTCCGGCGCAAGTCGGCAGCCCGGCAAGCGGGCTATTTCCCGGCAAATTTCTTTTTAAGCGTCGCGGAAACAACGACGTATTTCTCGGCCATTTCGCGGCCGGTACGGCGTTCTTCCGGCGTGAGCGGGCGGATGACTTTTGCCGGCGACCCGAAAACGAGCGAGCCCGGCGGCACAACAGTGTTTTTCGTGACAAGCGAGCCGGCGCCGACAATGCTTTCCTCGCCGATGACGGCGCCGTCGATAATCGTCGAGCTCATGCCGATGAGACAGCCGTCGCCGATCGTACAGGCGTGCACCATGGCGCGGTGGCCGATCGTGCAATATTTGCCGATAATTACCGGGATGTCGTCGGCGAGGTGAATCACCGTGCCGTCCTGAATATTGCTGCCCTCGCCGATTTCGATACGTTCGATGTCGCCGCGAATCACGACGCCGGGAAACACGCCGACTTTCGGGCCGATTTTTACGCTGCCGATAACGGTCGCGCCGGGCGCGACAAATGCGGTCGGGTCGATTTGCGGATCGACGGTGAGAAATTTTGCGAGGCGTTCTTCGATGGTCATGGGGAAAGTTAAAAGTTAAAAATTTAAAGTGAAAAGTAAGAACCGGAAAAGGCAGGCAGGCAAGTTTTCACCTTTGCCGGTAACACTTCTTAATCCTTAATTTCATCTTCCGCCGGCGGCGCTTTCGCGCGCGCCAAATCCTGCTGCCGGTAATGCACGATGTATTTTTCGAAAAAATATTTGTCGCCGAAAAGTTCTTCCAACGAAAACACGAAATCCGGCGAAATCCCCAGTGCCTGTTTTTCTTGGACGAGACAGCCGCCCTTCCAGTAAATTACGCCGTTTGCCGGCGAACTTTTCGCGCCGCGCCGGACGCGCTTTTTTATCCACTGCATAAACTGCGGCAACGACGACACCGCGCGGCCGGTGACGAAATCGTATTCCTTCGCGAGTGTTTCGACGCGGATGTTTTTCGCTTCGACGTTTTTTAAATTCAACCGCTCGGCGATGTCGGCGACGACCATGATTTTTTTGCCCACGGAATCGGCGAGCGTGAACTGCGCCTTCGGGTAAAGTGCAGCCAAAATCAGCCCCGGGAAACCGCCGCCGGTGCCGACGTCGAGCACGCGCGCACCTTCCATCAATTTCAAAAACTTCACCGCCGCGATGCACGGCGCGTAATGGTGCAGCTCAAGATTTTCGATGTCCTTGCGCGAAACCAAATTTATCTTTTCGTTCCACTCGCGGTGCAACGCCGCCATTTGTTCGAGCAAATTCCATTGCGCCGGCAACACCTCGGGAAAAAATTTTTTGATGCGATTCACGCCGGCAGGAAAATAAGAAATTAAAAATAAGGAATAAGAAATACGTTCGTCGCGATTCAAACCGCACGCCCCCGGAAACGGACGTTCAATTCCGCATCGACACACGCCGCATGCGGGTTATCGGTGCCGGCTTCATGAAAATACTCAGACTCGTTTTATTTTGCCTGCTTATGACGGTGCCGGTCGCGCCGGCCGAAACAACGAAAACCGCGCCGGCAAAGTCCGAAACGTCCGGCGAAGCAAAACCGGCACACACGCCGGACGCATCCGATTTAGCCAAACGCGCAGCGGAGAGTTTAACGAAAAACATCGACAGCGAAGCGCTGAGTTTTGCCGGAGAGACGATGAGCGGCTACCGCGACTCGTTAAGCAACAAACTCGGCATCAACACAAATTTAGCACTCGCGATCCTTGTGCTTTGCGGCACGACGGCGTTAATCGCATTGGCAATCCTCGCCAACCGGATCGTGCGCGCCGCCGCGCATCGCGTCGTGGATGTCATCGCAAAAAACAGCGCATTCGCGTGGCTCCTGATTTTAAAAGAAGAGCGCGTCTTCATCCGCCTGTCCATGTTCGCGTCGGCACTCGTTTTCACGCGCCTCGGCTACTTCGTTTACATTTTAACGCCGGGGCTGAACGAGTTCGTCGGCATTTTGGTGAGCCTTTATGTGATTCTCGTAACGTTCGGAATAATCGACGCGCTGCTCAACGCCGTCCACGAAATCTGCAAACGTCGCGGACTCGCCTCCAACTTGCCGATTCGCGGAATATTTCAGGCCGTAAAGCTTGTCATGCTCTGCTGCGGATTGATCTTGGCACTGGCAATCTTGCTCGGACAAAACCCGGCGCAAATGCTCGCCGGACTCGGCGCAATGATGGCCGTCCTGATGTTCGCCTTTAAAGATCCGATTATGGGACTGGTCGGCGGAATCACGCTTGCCGCCAACCGGCTGGTGCTCGTCGGCGACTGGATCGAAATGCCGAAATACGGTGCGGACGGCGACGTAATCGACATCTCGCTCACCACCGTGAAAGTGCGTAATTGGGACATGACAACCGTCAACATCCCGCCGTATGCGCTGATTTCCGATTCGTTTAAAAACTGGCGCGGCATGACGGAAGCCGGCGGACGGCGCGTCAAACGCACCATCAACATCGACACGCAAACCATCCGTTTCGCGACGCCGGAAATGCTCCGACGCTGGGAGAAAATCGCGCTCATTTCCGATTACATCAAAAGCAAGGACGCCGAACTGACCGAGGCCAACAAACACCTCTCCGACTCGTCCGTACCGGCAAACGCGCGCTTGCTGACAAACATCGGGACCTTCCGCGTCTACTGCCTGGCGTATTTGCACGCGCACGCAAAAGTACACCAACAAATGACGGTGCTCGTCCGGCAACTCCAAGCCGACGAATACGGGCTGCCGATCGAACTCTACTTTTTCACGAACGACATCGGCTGGGCCGCCTACGAAGGAATTCAATCGGACATTTTCGATCACCTGTTCGCCATCGTCGGCGAATTCGATCTTGCCGTTTACCAGCGCCCGAGCAGCCGCGATCAACGTTTTTTTAATGCGGAATTGGCGGCGAAGAAATAACGCGACCGCCGGCCCTGTTTTGAAGAAAAGTTGCACCGGCGAAAAACCCCGGCATCAACGCCGGCATGACATTTTCCGCATTCGCGCCGGCAAAAATTAATCTCCTTCTCGCCATCACCGGCGTTCGCGCCGACGGATTTCATGCGCTCGTCAGCCTCGTGGCGCCGATTGCGCTCGGCGACACGCTTACGCTCGAAACCGGAAAAAATCCGGGCACCGGCGACACGCTCGAATGCGATTTCCCCGGCGTCCCGACCAACGCGACAAACCTCGTCATTAAAGCCGCAATCGCGTTTCGCGAAAAATTCCCGGCGCTGCCGGCATGCCGTTTCATTTTGGAAAAACGCGTCCCGCACGGCGCCGGACTCGGCGGCGGCAGCTCCGACGCCGCAAGCGCGCTGCTCCTCTTGAACCAAGCCGCCGGCAACCCGCTCGACCGCGCAACGCTCACGACGCTCGCCGCAAAACTCGGCTCCGACTGCCCGCTCTTTCTCGACGGCAAACCCGTCATCATGCGCGGACGCGGCGAACATGTTGAACAACTCGCGCCGGCGGAAATCGATGCCCTGCGCGGACGCCGGCTGCTGCTGTTCAAGCCGGCATTCGGCGTTTCCACGGCGGAAGCCTACGGCGCGATGAAAACCGCCGGCACCGATTACATCGCCGAAGCCGAAGCGGAAAAAATGCTCGCCGCCTGGCGCACCGCACCGGCAACCGCGCCGCTCCCGCTCTTTAACAACATGGAATTGCCCGCATTCCGCAAACACCTCGCGCTGCCGGCGATGCTCGACAATTTACGGAAGAACTTCGGGCTCGCGCCGCGCATGTCCGGCTCCGGCAGCGCCTGTTTCGCCTTTCTGCCGGAGAACTTCGACCCCGCTCCGGCAATCGCCGAAATCCGCGCCGGCTGGGGCGAAAGCGCTTTCGCCTGCGAAACCGCCTTGCGCTGACTCGCTAAGCCTTAAACTTTTTTACTTTTCACTTTTAACTTTCCCCCGCGCCCATGTCCGCACTTTCCGAAAAACTGTTCCGCTCGATCCTCATGGCCCGGCAGCGCGTTTACGCCGTCGCGCCGGCAACGCCGCTCGAGGAAATGAACGCCGCCCTGCCCTGCCGGTTGTTTCTCAAACGCGAAGACCTTGGCCCCATCAAAGCCTACAAATGGCGCGGTTCCTACAACCGCATGGCGCTCCTCTCGCCGGCGGAACGCAAACGCGGCGTCGTCACCGCAAGCGCCGGCAATCACGCCCAAGGCGTCGCGCTCGCCGCAAATTTACTCGGCATCAACGCCCGCATTTTCATGCCGCGCCCAACGCCCCAAGTGAAACAGGAAGCCGTGCGCCGGTTCGGAAAAAACAACATCGAAATCGTCCTCGTCGGCGACTCCTACGACGAAGCAAGCAAGACCGCCAAAGCCGAAGCGAAAAAAACCGGCCGCACCTTCGTGCATCCTTACGACGACATCGACGTCATGGGCGGCCAAGGCACGCTCGCCGACGAAGTCGCGATGTCCGGCAAAGGCCCGTTCGACGTCGCGTTTCTTCAAATCGGCGGCGGCGGCATGGCGGCGGCGGCCGCGTGCTGGCTCAAACACCAATATCCCGGCATCCGCATCATCGGCGTCGAAGGTGCCGGCCAAGCCTCGATGATCGCCGCAATCGCCGCCGGCAAGCCCGTCGAAATCCCGCAAGCCGACATTTTCTGCGACGGCACCGCCGTGCGCAAAGTCGGCGACCTCACCTTCGAACTTTGCCGCGAACTCATCGACGACTGCGTCACCGTCACAAACGAAGACGTTTGCTGGGCCGTGCAAAGCATCTGGGACGCCAACCGCATCATCGTCGAAACCTCCGGCGCCATGGGCGTCGCCGCCGCGCTCAAACTCGGCGAAAAACTGCGCGGCAAAAACGTCCTCGCCGTTCTCACCGGCGCCAACATCGACTTCGGCAACCTCGGCTACATCACGCGCAACAGCCACGTCGGCGGTGCCGGCCGGCACTTCTTCCGCGTGCGCCTTCCGGAAAAAGCCGGCGCACTCCTCGACATCCTCGAACAAGGTTTCGCCGGCAGCAACATCGTCGAATTCCAATACGGCAAAACCGACGCAAACGACGCCTGGTTCACGCTCGGCATCGCCGCCGACGGCGCCGCGCTGCGTGCATTGGAAAAAAATCTCACCGCAAAAAAAATCGTTTGGCAAAACGTCACCGGCGACGCCGACATCATGTATCGCGTCATTCATTACACGCCGGAATTATTGCAGAATCCGGTCTTCCTGAACCTCGACTTTTACGAACGCGCCGGCGCGCTGCGCGACTTCTTGCAACGCAACCTCGGACGCAAAGCCAACATCTGTTATTTCAACTACACCTACACCGGCGAACGCGTCGGTCACGCGTTGCTCGGTATTGAATTTCCGGATACAAAAGCGCGCACCGCCTTTTTGAAAAACCTGCCGGCGCACGGCCTCGGATTCCGCTCGTGTCGCGTCGTCACCGGCCCGGCGGAGCGGAGATTGCAGAGCGTTTAGCGCGTTAAAGGGAGCGTTTGGCGTTTAGAGATGTCATTTTAAAGTTTTCGAGAGACCTGCCGCCCTCTTCCTTATCTAAACGCTAACCGCTATACGCTAAACGCTCCCGCAATGCCCGACGCCCCGCTCATTTCACCGGCAGAACTCCCGTCCTGGATAATCGAAGAAGACGATGATTTTATCGTCTTCAACAAACCCGGTTGGGTCGTTTGCCACCCGTCGAAAAACGGCCCGTGGTCGAGCCTCGTCGGCGCAGTGCGCGAATGGCGCGGCCTCGAAACGATTCACCTCGTCAGCCGGCTCGACCGCGAAACAAGCGGCGTTTTGCTTTTTGCAAAAAACAAAACCGCCGCGAGCCGCAGCCAAAGCGCGATGGAGCGCCGGCACGTTTCCAAAACCTATTTGACCATTCTCGCCGGCGAAATGAAAGAACCGGTAAATGTCGATGAACCGCTCGCGCCGGACACCGGCAGCCGAATCGCCGTGAAAAGCAAAGTCGCGCACGTCGCCGACGCGCAACACGCCGTCACGTTATTCGAACCGCTGTATGTAAAAAACGGATACACGCTCTGCCGGGTTTTTCCGCACACCGGCCGGAAACATCAAATCCGCATCCACGCGCAACACCTCGGTTTTCCGGTTGTCGGTGACAAACTTTACGGCGCGGACGAAAA
>JAVBUU010000136.1:0-3691 GCA_031555005.1 Opitutales bacterium
GCATTGGAAAAAGTGCGCGCTGTGCAATCCGCTGCGGAGAATAAAATGGCCGCTGAGCAGGGCCTTGGTTTCGCGGAAAATGCCGAGCACTTCGGCGTTCGTATCGGCGGGAGGAGTTGTCATGGGATTTCGGATACGCGGGTTTAGGGAAACGCGCGAAATTGGCAAGCGTTCCGGCGAAGCGCGCGGGCACAAAAAACCCGCTTCACGGAGAAGCGGGTTTTTTCGTCTCAAGGAAATCAATAAACGTAGGTGGATTCTTCTTTCACGATCGTGCGCGGCAAAAATCCGGCGCCGAATTCCAAGCGGGCGTTGTGCGCGCCGGCTTTCGTCGCCTTGGCTTTGACTTGAAGAGTGACCGCGACTTTCGGCTCAAGCATGATGTTTTTGATGACGATGCGTTGGCCTTCGATAACGGCCTTGGCGTCTTTGCCTGCTTCGACCGGCTCCATGCCGGCGGTGAACTGGACAATCGCGTCGCCAGTGAGATGCTTGTGGCCGGATTGATTGGTGATTTTCACCGTGTAAGTCACGATGTCGCCGACTTTCACAGGGTCGAGATCGTCGGCGATTTCGGTCGAAACGCCCGGCGCGCCTTCCCACTCGGTGACGAGCGAAACGCTTTCGGTGAGGCGACCGGCGGTCACGGAGGCGACATTCGTCACCTTGCCGAGCGCGGTGCCGGAAAGCGTGAGTTTGCGCACGATTTCTTCGCCGGGCGCGAGTTTTTCAATCGTCCATGAAACTTGTTTTTCGGAAACGGTTCCGTTGTCCGACGCGCTCACGACGCGTACGTTCTCCGGCAGCGCTTCGGTGACGGCGACGTTCGTAAGCATGCCGGTACCGATGTTGCGGACGCGGACGGCGTAATCGGCGTCGGCAAAAATAAAGCGCGTCGCCGGGCCTTCCTGCGAAATGGCGACTTTGGATTCGACGACGTGAATCTTGGCCTTGGCGTAACGCGGCGCGAGTTGCTTCGAGGTGAGCTGCGCGGTGCTTTCGCGGTCGCCGGCGGCGACGGCGGTGGTTGCGATTTCAATCGTCTTGCTGTCGCCGGGATTGAGCGTGCCGAGGTTGTAATTGAGGACGGCGTTTTCCGTGCCGGTCGAAAGCCCTTCGGAAAGCGTGTCGGTGACGACTACGTCCGTCGCCGGCGCAGTGCCGGTGTTTTTCACGGTCACGACGAAATTGGCGGCGTCGCCGCGTTCCACCGGCGCGGTCGGCCCGGTTTTCGCGATTTCAAGTTTCGGCACGCCGACTTGCAGCGGGACGGCAAGCAAGACCGGGTAGGCAATCACTTTGGTGTTGGTCCAAAGCGGCATGTCCGCGATGCGGGGAATGACGGTGAGAACGATTTCCTTCACCGCGCCTTTTTCCATTTTTCCCAAAACCCAGTTGTAACCGGCGGGTGTTTTTTCCGGCGCGGGTTCGGCGCCCACGAAATCCATTCCGGCCGGCAGCGTTTCCGAAACGCGGACCTGCTCAATCCCCTGTTCACCGACGACTTCGATGCGAATCGCGTATTTTGCCGGTTCGCCGAGTTGGCCGGCCGAAATCACTTTTTTTTCGACGCGGTAGGCGTCGGATTCAAATTTTTGCGGAATGGCGGGCGCGACGTTCTCCTGCCGGGGCGCGGCGGGATTAACTTCGATGTCGGCATGCAAAACAGACGTAAAGGCTGCCGGCAAAACCCACGCGGTGAACGCAAAAAGGCATTTCAGTTTAGCGATGGACATGGTTGTAAAAAATTAAAAGGGAACGGAGCTGTTCCGGATGTCTTTTGTCTCCGAATTGTCAACTGCCGGATTTTTGCGGCAACCCGCGCTTTCAAAATTTGCTTTGCGTTTTCACCGACGCGCAATTCCTTCGGCACGCATTTGCCGGTCCGGGAAATCCGCCGGTTATTCCCACCCGAAACCACGCTGTCATGTTAAGACAAATCACCGCTTTTCTCGCACTGAGCCTCGCGCTTGCGGGATGTGCCGCGCACAAACATTCGGAAGACTGCTCCGCCTTGAAGGGCGAATGGGTCATCGTCGCCGCAAAAGAAAACGGCAAACCGGTCTCGCCGGAACGCTTAAAACAGCTCGCAAGCCGCCGGCATACCGTCGGCGACGACCGCATTACGCCGTGTTGCCTTTGCCCGAACTGCAACGGCACCGCGACAATTGAAGTGGATTCGACGGTTTCGCCGAAACAGATGACGCTTCGTTGCCCGGGCGGCGGTTGCTGCGCAAACGGGCACGTTCAAAAAGGAATTTATTCGCTCGACGACGACACGTTCGTCTTCTCGCGGAACAACGACGCCTCGCTGCCGAAAGACGCAGCATCCGCGCCGGACAGCTGCACTTACAAACGGCCTCAAAACGTCGCGGCAACCGCGCCGGCAACCTGCGTTTGCGAAAACGCCGCCGGTTGCGCCGACTGCCCGGCATGCATGAACGCCGCCGAAGGCGAAAAATGCGAAAAGTGCAACGCCGCCAAACCGGCCGAAAAACCCAACGCGCCGGCCCCCTTCCCGATGCAAAATCCGGCAGACGACACGCAAAAAGCCGAAGGTTGCGAAAAAGGGAAACGCTACG
The DNA here is from genome assembly GCA_031555005.1 of Opitutales bacterium. GTDB lineage: Bacteria > Verrucomicrobiota > Verrucomicrobiia > Opitutales > UBA953 > CALNBE01. Next base: position 2,583 of record JAVBUU010000136.1, read on the forward strand.
CCGTCCCCACCAACGCGTGGAGCAACGGCGTCCTGACGGTATTTTTCCCGAATGTCGCGCTCGCCGACGTTGACGCCGCTGCGAAAAAAGCGATTTCCCGCGCCAAAGACGACTCGGAGAAAGACGCTTCCGTGAAAATAAACACGGCGGAAGGCACCGGTATTTTCGGTCACGGCCCCGACGGCACGCCCTGCAATTGCACGCTCTCGCCGGCAGACAAATTCATCATTGTCCGCATTCACAGCGGCGACTGGGGCGACGCCGGGAAAAGCCGGGAAATCGCCGACAAGATTGCCGAAAACCTCTGACCGCGCACGTTTTTCGCGCCGGCCGGTCAAACGCCTTCTTAAAAAACGGAAGGCGTTTGCGAAAAACGCGGCAAACCGACCGCCTTGAGCTTTACGGCCTCCCGTTGAAAAATTAACGCACCGGACGAGACCATTACCGAATTTTCAATCATGTCCGAGAAAACAGATCCGAAAAAAAACACCGCCGGGCACGACACGGGAAAGCGCTCGATATTTGACCGCTGCCGGAACATGCATGCCGGTTTTTGGACGCTCGACTCGGTAAACGACCGCTCGCCGCGCGGAAGAATCGTCGCCCTTTACCGCATCGTCTTTCTTACGATCAAGGGCGTGCTGCAAAACAAACTCCCGATGCAATCCGCGGCGCTCACGTATTATTCGCTGATGTCGGTTGCGCCCATCGTCGGGCTCGCGCTCATCATTTCCGGATTCGTGCTCAGAGGGGAAAACAACCAAGGCCAAATCGAACTGAAGGCCGCCATCGTAAACGTCATCCACGAAATTATTCCCCAAACCGAATTCGACGACGCGCCGGCGGCGGATTCCGGCAACGACGACTCCGCCGCGAAATCACCCGAACTCACCGGCCGCGACACGACGCAAAACGCCGCCGGAGCCGTGCAAATCGAGCCGGCTGAAACCGAAAAACTTTCCGACATCAGCGAAGTCCTCGACAACGGCATCGACCGGCTCCTCAACACCGCCGCCAACGGCAAAGCCGGCGTCATCGGCATCATCATCCTGAGCGTGCTCGTCGTCCTGATGATTGCGAAAGTCGAAGACGTGTTTAACACGATTTGG
>JAVBUU010000163.1:0-5999 GCA_031555005.1 Opitutales bacterium
GCAAAGCAACTCGCCGGCGATGTTGTCCGGGATCGACGATCTCCGATCGTCGACGGGCGACCCGTGGATTGCGAAACACCGGCGCGGTTTTGACGGTCGGCGCATCGGTCGGCGCGTGTTTACAAGTCCGGCAAAAAAGGCAGTTTCGGTTTTTCGCAGTGCCGGCAACGGTTTACCGGCGAAAGCGCCGTTTTGTTTGCCCGGGTTACGGGTCGCCGGTCGACGATCGGAGATCGTCGCCCCCGGACGCGCTGCCGGACTTCATCGGCCCGTTTATGATTTCTTCGACGAGCGCTTGCCGGTCGAAATTGCGCCGCGCGCTGCTCCAACGCCAATCCTGCGGTTTCGCGCAGAATTTGGCTTTCACCGGGTTTTCTTCGATATACCGAATCGCCCAAAGCAAATGCCGGACGTTGCGAATATAACGATCGTGGTTATCGCGCATCCAAAATGCGCCGGTTGCGCCAAGCGCTTCGTTGATTTTTAGCGCCGTGAATTTTTTCCAAGATTGGACGATTTCAAAAAACGGATGCGCCGGAAAAATTTTTACCAACACATGGACGTGGTTCGGCATGACGCGCCACGCGAGCAACCGGTAACGCTCCCCGTCGAAATGCAGCAGCGCGTCTTCCACGATTTTTGCGAATGCCGGATTTTTCAAATGACACGCGCCGTGCCCGGCATCCAACCACGCGGCAATACGGAGTTCGCGCTCGGTGCGAAATTCGTTTTCCGACAGAGGCGCGAGCCCTTCCGCCCAACGCTTCAACACGATTTCCGGCAGCGCGTCGGCGAGGCGAAACGTGATTGCCTGAATTAAACCGGCGCGCTCGAAATGCGGAAGGTTCGCGCCGGCATACCAACCTTTGTCGTCTTTATCGTCCGAAAAAGTCATCGTGCGGGAAAGTGCTAAAGAACGAGTCCGGGAACGCCCCTCTTTCCGGCGCGGCTTCCTTGCATCTTTTCTACGCGTAGAGCCAATATTCGCGCGACCACTTTTGGTAATTCAGCGCGTCGGTTTCCCAACGATTCAGCCACCACGCGATATCGATGCCGGATCCCTTTTTCCTCAAATCCTCAAAAAACGCTTCGCAGCCGGTGTGCTTGTTGAACAAGTCGGTCGCATTGCCGGACAGCGAAAGAAACGGGTTTTTCCGGTTCCATGCGCAGGCGAGTTGCATCATGTGGAAACTGACTTCCGTAGGACGAAAACGCGCCCAATCCGTGATGTTTAAAAATACGCCCTCCTCGCCGCCGGCGTTCTTTTTCAAACTTAACCCGAGACCGCGAATTTTTTTCGCCGCGAGCGCCGCCTGAACTTCTGCCGGTTTTTTGCCGGAAAACCGCACCGCCCGAAACGGGGAAATTCCGCCGGGGAGCCCGTGCGTAAACCCGCCGACCTGGCAACCCAGCCCCGTCATCGCATAGCCTTCCGCCGCTTCGACGGTTCGCACCATGGGCGACGTTTGTATCCATTTTAACCCGGTGTCGTCCCAGCGCATGGCACGCTGCCAACCGCGCATCTTTATCACTTCCAGGCGGCCCCGTTTTCTGCCGGCCGGCGTCAAATCAAGCCAATCGTAATTCTTCGTCGCTGCGAACGCCAGCTCACCGATCGTGAGTCCGTGGACATACGGAACGCAAAACGCGCCGACATAGCTTCGCCGGTTTTTATCGAGAATAGGGCCGTCCGCCTTTAAACCGCCGAGCGGATTCGGGCGGTCGAGCACGTAAACTTTCACGCCGGCATTGAAGCACGCCTCCGCCACGTAACGCATACAGCTGATGTAAGTGTAAGAGCGCGAACCGATATCCTGCAAATCGACAAGCATCGCGTCGAGGCCCGACAACATTTCCGGCGTCGGCCGGCGCGTTTTTCCGTAAAGCGAAAATACCTTGATTCCGGTGCGCGGGTCGACGACATCGTTGACGGGTTTGTCCGCCGGCGCGTCGCCGTAAATGCCGTGTTCAGGGCCGAACAGTTTGACGAGCCGCACGTTCGGAGCGCGCCGCAACACGTCGATCGTTTTTTGTCCGTACATGTTCACGCCGGCCGGGTGCGTGACGAGCCCGATCCGTTTGCCGGCGATTTGCTTAAAATTATCCGCCGCCAGGACGTCGATGCCGGTCATGACGCGCGCGCCGGATCGACTTTGCCCGAAAACATCGCCGGTGATTCCGCGCGAGGCCGCGAGACCGGCGGAGGCCAAAACGATTTTGTTGATGAAGTCGCGGCGAAGCATGGTTGAGAGGAAACAACCATTCCCTGTTGCGGCGTGTTTGTCCGGCGAAAAACTTTTGCCAAAAACCCCGGCACGTGGAGCGCAAGCCGCACAACGGCTTGTATTCAAAAAATAATTACGGAAATAATTTCTTTGCCGTCTTTGCGCGCTTTGCGGTTAATCTGAAAAATTTCCACAATGCCCTCCCCGCTCGAAAACAACCCGAAACTGATGACGTTGCCGGAAGCCGTCGCCCGGCGCGCCGCATTGCGCGCCGCCGGCAAAAGACTCGTGCTCACCAACGGCTGTTTTGACCTGGTTCACTGCGGCCACCTGTATTACTTGCGCGAAGCGGCAAAACTCGGCGACGAGCTTTGGGTCGGTCTGAACGGCGCGGAAAGCGTGCGCGCGCTCAAAGGCCCGACGCGCCCGGTGCAAGGCGACTTGGAGCGCGCCTACGCGCTCGGCGCAACGGACTTCGTTACCGGGCTTTTTCTTTTTCACACACCGCGGCTCGACGCGGAAATTCGCGCGCTTTCGCCGGACGTTTACGCAAAAGCCGGCGATTACACGATTGAGACTTTGGACAAAGACGAACGCGACGCGCTGCAAAATTGCGGCGCGGAAATCCGCTTTCTGCCGTTTTTACCGGGATTCAGCACAACCGCGTTAATCGCCAAAATCGCGGCGGCGGCGGCGGCAAAAACAATTTAACCCGTTTAACGAAAAAACGACAATCCGCTCGCGAATGCCGGCCCGTTCTGTTTCTCTCCGACGGTTATGTCAAAAGCCGCAGCCATCGTCGAACAACTCGGAAAATTCCGTCTCTTGCCGGTGCTCACCGTCGAAGACCCCGCGCACGTCGCACCGCTCGCCGACGCGCTTATTGCCGGAGGCCTGCCTTGCGTCGAGTTGACGCTGCGCACGCCGAAGGCGCTCGAATGCGTAAAAATGCTCGCCGCGCGCGGAGATCTGCTCGTCGGCGCCGGCACAATTCGCTCCGTCGAACAAGCGAAAGCCGCGGTTGAAGCCGGCGCGCAATTCCTCGTCTCGCCCGCCTGCAATCCGGCAGTGCTCGCGTGGTGCCGCGACAACGACGTGCCGATTACGCCCGGCTGCGTCACGCCCTCGGAAGTCGAAACGGCGCTTTCCTACGGCTGCGCGGCGGTGAAATTTTTCCCGGCGTCCAACTTCGGCGGCGCAAAAACGCTCAAAGCGTATGCCGGTCCGTTGCCGGACGTGAAATTCCTCCCGACCGGCGGCATCACGCAGGAAACGTTGCCGGAATATCTCGCGCTCAAAAACGTCATCGCGTGCGGCGGCGGCTGGTTCGCCTCCGGCGACGATTTCAAAAACAACCGCTACGCCGAAATCGAGCAACGCGTGCGCGACGCCGTGGCGATTGTCGCGAAGACGAAATAAAAAAATTCCGGGAACGCGCGGCGTCCGCGCCGGCACCGGCGATCTTTTTTCTAAAAAACAATCCCGCCTTCCGAACGGTCGGCGGGATTTTTGCTGCCGCAAAAAATAAGAAGCGGCTCACGCGGAGAGCGCGGAGATTTTTTGTAATTGTTTTTTTAATACAAAAAAATCGCCGCGAATTTTATTAAAAATTCTCCGCGAACTTCGCGCCTCCGCGTGAGCCTCTTTTGCGTTCTCTGCGTTCTTTTGCGGCTAAATCACCGCTTGCCGTCCGAGAATCGGGTTTCTTTTTTATCCGCGGGTCGCCAATCGACGATCGGAGATCGTCGTTCCCGGACGCTCACGCCGGATTTTCCGACGAAAAACCTTTTTTTAAGAGTTCGGAAATTTTCTTGCGATGCGGCCCGGAAAGCGTGATTTCCGGCAATTCGGCAAGCGGGACAAAAATAAATTCATCGTCGCCGGCGAGACGCTCGGCAATGTCCGCCGGAAGCCGGCAACGGTATATCGTTTCCTCGATTTGCTGATTCGAAATCGCGCGGCGCAACGTCGCGATAACATCGGCGTCGTCCGGCGTTTCGACAAACCGGCTCAACAACGGCAACTCGCACAGGTCCGCAAGCCGTCGCGATTTCGACGGATGCCGGCGCAGCAGCAGCTTGCCGTCGCGCACGAGCCAGAGGCGTTTCAGAAAAACTTTTTCCGTGATGCGCGGCGCGAAACGCGGAAGTTTTTCCTGCACGCCCTGCCGGGCGGCTTCGCACAATTCGAGCACCGGGCAAATCGCGCAAACCGGTTTTTGCCGGAAACAAATCGTCGCCCCGAGCTCCATCATCGCCTGATTGTGGTCGCCGGGATTTTTCTCGTGAGCGAGTTTTTGCGCCAACGGCGTCAACGCTTTTACGGCGGTGCCGTTGTCGGAGAATTCGTGTGCGTTCGCGGTCAGCCGGGAAAGGACGCGCACGACGTTGCCGTCCACGACGGCCGCCGGCGCGCCGAACGCGATACTGGAAATCGCGGCTGCGGTGTAAGGGCCGACGCCCGGCATTTTGAGCCAACCGGCGGCGGTGTGCGGCGGCTCCGGCAACGCGGCGACGATTTTCGCGAGCGCGTGCAGATTGCGCGCGCGGTTGTAGTAACCGAGCCCTTCCCAGGCGCGCACGACCTCAGCTTCCGCCGCGCCGGCGAGCGACGCAAAATCCGGCCACCGCGCGATCCATTTTTCAAAATACGGCAGGACAGTTTCGACCTGCGTCTGTTGTAACATAAATTCGGATACAACGGTTTTGTAAAGCGACGGCGAATCGCGCCACGGGAGCAATCGGTGGTAAGCGTCATACCAGGCGTGAAGTTTCTCGTGAAAGGCTTCGGCGCGGTCGATGAGTTTTTGTGCGGCGGCGGAAAACACGGTGGTGTTGTCCAATTTATTTTGCCCCGGCGCGAATGCAAATTGCAGACGCCGGAATAATCCCGCCGGCGCGCCCGGAAAAACGATTCGCGTTTTACCGGAAAACGCATTCCGTTTTGCCGGCTGACGCATGAGCTTTTTCAAAAAAATATTTTCCAAGAACCCGCCGGAAATCAACGAACCGGCGCCGGAGGATCGTCAGCCGGAAAACAAACCCGGCGATTCGCCGAACAAGCCGTGGATCGGCGTCGATTTGGACGGCACACTCGCGCGCGACGAGGCTTGGCAAAGTTTTGAACACATCGGCGCGCCGGTGCCGGTGATGCTCGCGCGCGTGAAAAACTGGCTCGCCAAGGGAATCACCGTAAAAATTTTGACTGCGCGCGCGACGTATCCGGACGCGATTCCGCCGATTAAAAAATGGCTCGTCGCGCAAGGTTTGCCGGAACTGGAAGTTGTTTCCGGCAAGGATTTCGACATGATCGAACTGTGGGATGACCGCGCCGTCCAAGTCGTGCAAAACACCGGCAGACCGTTTTTGAGTCCGTCGATTTTCGGACGCCCGCGCGCGCCGATTCTGCCGGACGAAGCGGCAAGCAACACGTTCTACACATTGTCGTTGCCGGCGAAAAAAGATTTGAAATCGGAAACGCCGGAAGCGAAACTGGCGTCGGAAGAGTTGTTGTAAGAAAGCCTTCTCGCCGGAAACGCCGGCGTTTTTGCCCCTCCCCGCACACAACAAACCCGCCGACCGTTCGGAAGGCGGGTTTGTTTTTTTAAGAAAAAAGGTCGTTCGCGCCGGCAAAAAGCCGGCACTCCTGTTACGCCGCTTTTTTCTCTTTAAAAAACAGCGCAAAAATTACCGCGATGACGCCGGCAGCGATACACGGCCAAAGCCAAATTTGCTGCCAATCCATGACGCCGCCGACCGTGTTCGTCTCCACCAT
>JAVBUU010000133.1:0-10204 GCA_031555005.1 Opitutales bacterium
ATTCGAACCGCTGTATGTAAAAAACGGATACACGCTCTGCCGGGTTTTTCCGCACACCGGCCGGAAACATCAAATCCGCATCCACGCGCAACACCTCGGTTTTCCGGTTGTCGGTGACAAACTTTACGGCGCGGACGAAAAGTTATATTTGGACTTTGTCGAAACCAGTTGGGGCGCGCGCCACGACGCGCTTTTGGAAATGCCCCGGCAAGCGCTTCACGCGGCGCGTTTGGAATTTAAATCGCCGGATTTCCGGCGAACTTTTTCCGCGCCGGTGCCGGACGACATGAAAAACTTTTGCGCGGAGAAACTGGATTTGGATGCAGCGCAAGCATTCTTGCCTGCGGGGTCGGACTGTTTTTAACCGCCCCGGCGACGTTCGATTTCCTGCGCGCGCGGAATACTCCAGCGTTACGCTTTACTCAACAAAAACGCCGCAAATTCCAAATCGTGCGGCTCCGTTATCTTCGGATTCGGGTGCAGATTCTCCACCAGCGAAACCTTATGCCCGGCGTGCGTCGCGGCGGCGACGTCGTCGGTAATTTTTACGCCGGCGCGCCGGATGTCTTCGTAAGCCGCCAAAATCAGCGAATGCCGGAAAACCTGCGGCGTTTCCATCGCCCAAAGGGTCGAACGGTCGAGGTCGTTTTGCGCAACCGGTTCGCCGGGTTTTGTTCCGGCAGGCACGCGCTTTATCGTGTCTTTGACGCGATGCGCCAGCACCGCCGCCCCGTCACGTAAAGCCGCCATCGACAATTCAAACAACGATTCCTCGCGCACGAGCGGACGCGCGCAGTCGTGGACAAACGCCAACGCCGCATCATCCGGGCACGCGCGCAAGCCGCTTAGAACCGAATCTTGCCGCTCCGCGCCGCCGTGCGCCCAACGCACGGAAACGTCGCCGGCACCGTGCGCGTCGATCACCGGTTTTATCGCTTCGGCAATTTCCTTCTTCTGCGCGTCGTCCCGGCAAACGATGATAAATCCGTGCACGACGCCGGACTTCAAAAATGTCCGCACCGAATGCGCGATCACCGGTATGCCGGCGAGCGGTTCAAGAATTTTATCGCGAACAACGCCGCGCATGCGGCTGCCGGAACCGCCGGCGAGAAGAATGGCGTAAGATGTCATGTCTCGAAATCGGTTTTTCACCGGCGGGCAAAGATAGGAAAACCTCCAAAAGCCGTTGCGTGCATAGGCGTTTTTTTGCGGGAAAAAACGGTCTGCCGCCGGTGAATTTTTTAATAATTTTTCTCCGCGTATTCGCCGTAATTATCCATAACGAAATCGATGTCTTTGTCGCCGCGACCGCTGAGATTGACAAGGATGCACTGCATCGGGCGTTCCTTGGCGAGCTTCATCGCGTAGGCGACGGCGTGCGCGCTTTCGAGCGCCGGAATAATACCTTCGAGCCGCGACAACCGGAAGAATGCGTCAATGGCTTCCTCGTCCGTCGCAGTGCCGGCTTTCGTGCGACCGATCGAATTTAAGTAAGCGTGCTCCGGGCCGACGGACGGATAATCCAAACCGCTCGCGACGGAATAAACCGGCGCCGGCTCGCCGGCGGCGTTTTTAAGCATGATCGAATTAAATCCGTGCATCACGCCCTCGGTGCCGTAGTTGAGTGTTGCCGCGTGCTCGCCGAGTTTCGCGCCGCGCCCGAGCGGTTCCACGCCGTGGAGCTCCACCGGATCGTCGAGGAAGCCGGAAAAAATCCCCATCGAGTTCGAACCGCCGCCGACGCATGCCACGACGTTGTCCGGCAGCTCGCCGGTCATTTCCAAAAACTGTTCGCGCGCCTCGATGCCGACGACGCGCTGGAATTCGCGCACCATGAGCGGGAACGGGTGCGGGCCGACAACCGATCCGATGCAATAAATGCTGTTAACCGGATCTTTCAAATATGCCTCAAAAGCGGAATCGACGGCTTCCTTGAGCGTGCGTTCGCCGAACGACACCGGCACGACTTTCGCGCCGAGAATTTTCATGCGCACGACATTCGGGTGCTCTTTAGCGATGTCGACTTCGCCCATGTGAATTTCCACCGGGATGCCGAAATACGCGCCGGCCGTGGCGAGCGCGACGCCGTGTTGCCCGGCGCCGGTTTCGGCGATGAGCTTTTTCTTGCCGAGATATTTCGCGAGCAACGCCTCGCCCATGCAGTGATTAAGCTTGTGCGCCCCGGAGTGGTTCAGGTCTTCGCGTTTGAGATAAATGCGTGCGCCGTCAATTTTGTTGCTGAGATTTTTGCAGTAATAAACCGGCGTCGGGCGCCCCTGAAAATGCTTCCGAATCACGCGTAATTCACGGATAAAATCGTGGCTGCGCGAGATGCGCTGGTAAGCGTAATTGATTTTTTCCATCTCCTGCTGCAATTCCTGCGGGATAAACGAGCCGCCGAATTTGCCGAAGAAACCTTTGGCGTCGGGTTGCGCGCGGTGCGTGGGAAGCGGAATTTTTTTGCTCTCGGTCATATTGCCGGCCGAGGAAACGGGATTTGAGAAATCCGGAAAGCGAAATTTTTCTGCGGCGCAGGCATTCTTGCCTGCGCCTCGTTTTATGCGACTTGCCGACTGCGCCCTTTCCGCTCAGGTTTCCGGCGAAATGAAAATCGAGTCGTATCCTCTCGGACCGTTTGAAACAAATTGTTATTTGCTCATCGACGATGCCGGCAAACGCTGCGTCGTTGTCGACGCGCCGCCGGGCGCCGGTAAAGTCGTTCTGCCGGAAATTCAAAAACGCGGACTCACGCTCGAAGCGTTGCTGCTCACGCACGGGCACTGGGATCACATGTGCGACGGCGCGGATTTCGCGCTGCCGGGCGTCGCGATTTACGCGCATCGCGCCGACCAAGATTGTTACGAAAAGCCGGAAAAATTCGCGCCTTGGTATCAAATGGCGCTGCCGTCTTTGACGCTCGCCGATTTTCGCACCGTAAAAATTTCGCGTTGGGTCGAAGACGGCGCGACGCTCGAATTGCTCGGAAAAGTTTTTGAAGTGCGTCACGTTCCGGGCCATTGCCCCGGTAACATTTTGTTTTACTGCGCGGGCGAAAAATTCGCATTCACCGGCGACGCGCTTTTCGCCGGCAGTGTCGGCCGCAGCGATTTGCCCGGCGGAAGCTGGCCGGTTTTGCTGAAATCGATTCGCGAAAAAATTTACACGCTGCCGGACGATGTCGAGCTCTTTGCCGGGCACGGCGGAGAAACGACGGTCGGACGCGAAAAAGCGACAAATCCTTACGCGCGCCCGGCGTAAAAACCGTTTCCGGAAAAATTCTTAACCCCGCGCCCCGTCATGCAATCCTCCGGCACCGTCGATAAATTCCCCAAACACGTCACGCTGATTCTCGGCAACGAGACGTGCGAACGATTCAATTACTACGGGATGAAGAGCGTGCTGGCCGTGTATTGCACGACGATGCTCGCGATGACGGAGGACTCAGCGACGGCGTTGATTCACCTTTTCGGGTTCGTGAATTATTTTACGCCGCTGCTCGGCGCGTGGATTTCCGACAAATTCTGGGGCCGGTATAAAACGATTCTGTGGGTTTCGCTGCTTTATTGCGCCGGCTCCGGCGTGCTCGCGTGCTCCGGATTGTATCCGGGAATCAATTACAAACTTTTTTGCCTTTATTCCGGTCTCGCGCTCATCGCGCTCGGCGCCGGCGGCATCAAACCGTGCGTTTCGGCGTTCATGGGCGACCAATTCAAGCCGTCGCAGGCGCATTGGCTGGAGAAAGCCTACAACGCGTTTTACTGGTCGATCAACCTCGGCTCGTGCGCGGCATTCTTGGTGATTCCGTTCATGAAAGACAATTACGGGTGGAGCTGGGCGTTTGGAATTCCCGGCGCGGCAATGGCGGTTGCGACGCTGATTTTCTGGCTCGGCAGGACGCACTACACGATTCTCGAACCGGAACGCGAAAAAAACGCCGGCGGCGGATTTGCGCCGGTTTTGGTTTCGGCAATTGCCGGGGGTTGGGCCGGCGCGCGCCAAAAATATTCCGAGGAAACCGTTGCCGGCGTCATCGCGACGCTGCGCGTGTTGAGCATCTTTTTGTTTATTCCGATTTTTTTCGCGCTCTTCGAACAGAGCGGTTCGACATGGGTTTTCCAGGGAAAACAAATGGCGGCGTTTTCGCTTTTCGGACACAGCGTGACGCCGGAGCAGATGCAGAGTTTCAACCCGGTGTTCGTGTTAACGTTGATTCCGCTGCTCACGCTCACCGTTTATCCGTTGCTCGGAAAATTGCTCACGCCGTTGCGACGCATGGGTGCCGGCATGTTCATTGCGGCAATTTCCTACGTCATCGTCGCGCAGATCCAGGTCTCAATCGAAGCCGGCGAAACGCCGACGCTCGCGTGGCAGATTTTACCGTATTTGATTATCACGATTGCCGAAATCCTCATCTCCGCCACCGGACTTGAATTCGCTTACACGCAGGCACCGAAATTCATGAAAAGCACGCTCACGAGCTTTTGGCTCGTGGCGATCGCACTCGGTCAATTGCTGATTGTTTTAATAACGAAATTGCTCGGCGAAAGCGGCGGCTCCGGCGCGGTGACGAGCGAACGGTTTTTCCTGTATGCCGGCATGATGGCGGTGAACGCGGTGCTGTTCACGACGGTCGCTGGTTTTTATAAATACGCGGACAGGAAGTAGCCGCAATGCCCTACCTTAACGCTTCGTATTTTTCGCGAAACGCCGCGCTCCATTCCGCCGGTTGATGCGTGCCGGCGTCCATCCGGCAAATCGTGCGCTCGCCGGAACAAAATAAGATTTTTCCGTCGCCGGAACGAAACTCGAAAAACGTCGTCAGCCCGGCGGCGCGCACGCGCGCGACGCGCAAAACAATTTGGATTTCGCATTCGCCGCGCACCGGCACCGCGTAACGAATTTTCAAATCGCGCACCATCGCGTAAATGTCCGGCGCGTCTTCCGGTTTGAGCGTATCGATGCCCATGGTCGCTGCAAAAAGCGCCTTTTGCGCGCGTTCCAAGTGATAAATGTAACGCGAGTGATGGAGCACGCCGAGCATGTCCAACTCGTCGAACCAGATTTTCGTGCGATAAACAAAACTCATCGTTTGCCGGTTTTCTTTTGCATCAAAGCCTCAATCTCATCGGCCTCGATCGGGATGTTTTGCATGAGGTTCACGTTGCCGGATTTTCCGATAAGAATGTTGTTTTCGAGACGAACGCCGATGCCTTCTTCGGGAATATACAAGCCCGGTTCGACCGTCATCACCCAACCGGCCTGCATCGGGCGCGTCGTGTAACCGACATCGTGAACGTCCAACCCGAGCGGATGCCCGATGCCGTGCATAAAATACTTTTTGTATGCCGGCGCGTCGGGCGATTGTTTCTTGATTTCGCTCGTCGAAAGCACGCCGAGTTTGACGAGTTCGCGTTCGAGCACTTCGCCGGCATTTTTTTGCCAATCCGCCCAAAGCAAACCGGGACGCAACGCGTCGGAAAGCTCCCGGAGAGCGCGCAAAACGGAATCGTAAATTTGCCGCTGACGCTTCGTGAATTTTCCGCCGACCGGAATCGTGCGCGTCATGTCGGCGTTGTAGAGTCCGCAGGTGCCGCCGACGTCGATGAGGATTAATTCGCCGGCGCGGCACTCGGCGTTATTGTCGATATAATGTAATCCGAGCGCGTTTTTGCCCGATGCGACAATCGGCATGTAGGCAAAACGCTCGCGGACACGGATAAATTCATGCGCAAATTCGGCCTCGATTTCGGATTCGTAAACGCCGGGTTTCACGAAAGTCAAAACGCGCCGGAATGCTTTTTCCGTCAGGTCGCACGCCGCCTGCATGAGTTTGATTTCTTCCGGCGACTTCACGGCGCGCATTTCGTGCATGAACGGTGCGAGGCGCTTGTAATTGTGAAGCGGATACGCGCGCATCAGTTCGTCGAGAAAACGCCGGTCGCGCGATTCGACAACCGGATCGGCGCGTTTGTGCTCGTTGGTGTTTAGAAAAACATTTTCCGCCTCGCACATGTGCGCGCGCAAAACAGCCGGCAACTCGCCGAGCCATTTCACGGTTTTGATGCCGGTGAGCGCGCGCGCGGCGTCTTTGGAAAGTTTTTTTCCCTCCCATGTTTCGAGAAAAGGCGTCGTTTCGCGCAAAAACAAAACCTCGCGCAACGCGGGATCCGGCGCGTCCGGGAAAAGCATCAGCACGGTTTCCTCCTGCCGGACGCCGGTGAGGTAAAACAAATCGCTGTTTTGGTAAAACTGCGCGGAGCCGTCGGAATTGGTCGGCGGCACATCGTTGCTGTTGAACACGACGAGCGAACGCGACGGCAAACGCCGGCAAAGATTTTTGCGTGTTTCGACAAAAAATTTCGCGGGAAGGTTCGGCAAAAACATAGTTGCAGCTTGAATTTTTCGTCCGCTTTTGGCGATTCCATTCCGGTAAAAAAGCAATCGTTTCACTTTGCCGAGAAAATCGCCGGCGGATTCGTTACAAATTCCGACCGGTCGATTCGCATTTTGCCGGAAATACGGCACAATCTTTTCCCGCCATGAAAAAGAAACCCATCCTTTACATTAAAGACGGATGCCCTTGGTGCGCGAAGGCGCTCGATTTCTTCAATCAACACGGCGTCGATATCGACATTCGAGACGTCACGCAAAGCAAAGCCGCACTCGAACGCATGATCGAAATCAGCGATCAGACGAAAACGCCGACCTTCGAATTCGGCGATTTCATCGTTGCCGATTTCAGCGTGGACGAATTTTGCGACGCGCTTGACCACGCGCCGGAAACCCGGCGCGCCCTCGGCATCGGCGACGACGAAGATTAAAGATTAGGCTTCACCGACACCGCGCCCGCGTGCATTGAGTTTTCGCATGTCCGAACCAAATTCCTCCGGATTGCTTACGAAAACGCAACGACGCTTGGGCGGTGCCGCCGTCGCCTGCCTTTCCGTCGCGGTCATCCTCCTGTTCGTTCTCGGCAGTTTCAAACTTGTCGGCCTTTTTCTGACGACGTTCAGCGGCGTGCTTTGGCCGGTCATCATCGCCGTGATTTTGTCGCTTCTGCTCGAACCGGTGTGCAGTTGGATCGAACGCCGGCTGCGTTTCCCGCGAATCTTGGCCATCGTGACCCTTTACCTCGCGGTGCTTGTCGTTTGCGGCACCTTGGCGATCATCCTCCTGCCGGTGGCATTTCACCAACTTTCCGAATTCGTCAAATCGCTGCCGGAACTCTGGCACAACATGACGACCTGCGCGCAATCCCACATCGACGGGCCGATTCGCGAAAAACTCGAAAGTTTAAAAATCCTGCCGCCGCCGGCCGCGCCCTTTCAAACCGACGCGCCGCCCGAAACTGCCGATTATTCCGGCGAATTCATGGCCTGGTTGAAATCGCTTGTCGGCCTCACGCTGCCGACGCTCGCGCAAGCCGGCGAACATTTGCAGGCCTTTTTCGCGAAAGTCGCCGGCGTGGCGATTTTGCCGATTTACCTCTTTTACCTCCTCGCGATGCGGCGCGATTTCTCGGAAGATTTGCGCCGGCAAACCGGATTCCTGCCGCCCTCGCTGCGGGAAGACCTCACGTTTTTGTTTCAACAATTCATGAACATCATCGTGAGTTATTTCCGCGGACAAATTCTCGTCGGGCTCATTCTCGGCGTCATCCTCGCGACCGGATTCACCGTCGCCGGGCTGAAATTCGGCTTGGTCATCGGCCTCGCGATGGGCTTGCTGAATGTAATTCCGTACCTCGGCTCGATTACCGGCATCGCCGTCGCCCTGCCGGTCGCTTATTTCCAGCAACCCGGCGGCGGTTTGAGCACGCTGCTTTGCGTAATCGGCGTCATTGCCGGCGCGCAGTTCCTCGAAGGGAATTTCATCACGCCGCGCGTCATGGGGCAAAAAACCGGACTGCACCCGATGGTGATTATTTTTTCGATTTTCTTTTGGGGTGCGGCATTTGAAGGCATTTTGGGCATGATTTTAGCCGTGCCGCTGACGGCATTTTTCGTGGTCTTTTGGCGATTGCTGAAAACGAAATACCTGCCGGAACGCACTGCCGGTGCCTCCTTGACTCAACCTCAAAACGCATAGGTTCGGAAAAAAGGAATAAAATTCCGGCGTTTGCGCGGCAAACAGCGCATATCGCCTTCAACACATGAAATTCAAGAACCGGCGACTGCGATAAACGGCCCGGCCGGCCCCGGCGGCGGAAATGCTTCAACGACGCCCGGCGGTTTTAGCGCGTAGCTCTCGTCTCCTTCGCAGTCCTTCTCGTCTACCGTGAAGGTTCCTTTGGTGTAGCCGGCGGGCACCTCGTCATTGTTCGGATTCGTTTTCGTGATGTCCATATTCTTGTAAGTCTGAATCGTTTATGAGGTCGAGTTGTGTCAGTTTGCCTTGCACCTTTCGCATGACCTCTACTTCGATGGTGCCGGCTGCAAAGATAATCCGTTGCACGGAACGCGTCCCGCCTACCCGGTGGACCCGCCCCGTTGCTTGCCGCAGGTCTGTTGCGTTGTATGTCGGGAACAGAAGCGACAGGCGGGGATGCGTCCCGTGGATGTCGTGCAAGTTTAAACCTGCCCCGCCTGATTGAATTTGTACGAGGCAGACGTCCGTCTCGTTGTTTTGGAAGGAGTCTACGTTGCGTTGCCGTTCTTTCTCAGACTGCCCCCCCGAAGATTATTGCGGGCACCTTGCCCTTCGATTCCAAGAACTCTTTCGCAGTGGTCAGCGTCTGCCGGAAGTTGGCGAACAGTACTACGGACATGCCTTCTTCAACGGCATCGAGGACCATCTTGGAAACCTCGTTGACCTTTATCAATTCGGTACGTTGGCGTACCCGCAGCCTTTCCACCATGGCGGCGGCGCGAGCGTCTCGTATCCGGGCGTCTGATTTACTCATCGCTCGGAGAGCTTCGAGGGATTTGTGCAGGTGCTCGTAGGCCTCTGTTATCTCTGAGACGTCAGGCAGCGCGATTAGCTCTGCCGTTATCTGGGTTTCCGGGAACTCGGGTATCTCGTCGCGGCGCACCCGAACCCCATATTCCGGAATCAGCAGCGTGTGCAGAGCCATCGCTCGAGCTCTTGCCTGCGGACCAATGTCCATCAGCTTGCCGTCAGGACCAATGCGGCAGCCCCGGTTGAGGCACCAACGAACAAAGTCCTTGCCGTTGTGCAGCCCGAGGGCAAAGCCCGCAGTGCGCATGTGCAGCAGAGATTCCGCCATGGTCGCGGAGAGGAGAAGCTGCGGGACTCTTGCAAGCTTTGCTCCTATAGACATACGCGCGGTTTGATTTACCCCGTTCGGAGAACGTAGGCGATGCGCTTCGTCAAAGACAACCAGCCCCACGCGCTTTGCCCAAAGAAAGTAGGCCTGCTTTTCTCCCGACACGGTTCCTCCCGAAGACCATACGCCGAGCGGGGTTCTCCCTGTTCGCAGGCGTTCGTAGTTGGTCACATCGATTCCTCCGCCTACGTTGAAGTGTTCTGCCGCTGCTTTCCATGCGGGGAGAGTTGCCTTCGGAGCTACCACGACAAGGCGTTTGTCTGCCGGCAAGAAAGACTCCGCCACTTCTAAGGCGGTAAAAGTTTTTCCTGTTCCGAGGTCAGACATATCTAAGGCAGCCTCGTGCTTCAGAAGGGCCAGAGACAACAAGGGGGCAGCTTTCGCCTGCCAAGGTTTTAGCGAAAAGGTGGAGGACTGTTTCATTACAGCCTCCCAATATCTCTTCCTACGGTGCGCCTAACGAGCACCTTAGCGACGCTTTCCCCTCTCGAATACCTGAAAATTTTACGAATCAGAATGCACCCGGTAATAGCCGGAAAACAGGTTGACTGACGGCTGAGTCGTATCCTCTGGCTCCTTTTGTTTTTCCGTCCGGCACCAGAATCTCGCGCCAAAAAAACTTGAACGTCGCGCTCTTCGCCGTCGCGAATGTAGCGGCCGACATCAATTTCGAAATCGTAAGGTGCATTGCCGGTAGCCGCGCGGAAAAATTCGGAATACGTGAGGGGCATGACAAGATGATAAGTTTTTTAGAAAAAAAAGAGAGCTCGAAAAATGTTTATCTTGTTTCGCAACGAAATAATGCGTGCCGGCGGCTTAAGACTCCGCCGGTACGGGAAGCCACTGCGAATTGGCGCAAAAAGCGTATTTCAGCCGGCGACATGTTTCCGGAAATTGCATGTACACGTCCCCCTGTTT
>JAVBUU010000089.1:0-5181 GCA_031555005.1 Opitutales bacterium
CATCGGCGTCAACGGCATCGGCACAGCCACCGTCTCCGGCGGCACTTGGACAAACGCCGGCACGCTCCGCATCGGCTACGGTAACGGCTCCGACGGCACACTCGAAATCTCCGGCGGCACTGTCTTCAGCACTGATGCCAAGGTCGGCTCCTACAACAGCGGCACCGGCACAGCCACCGTCTCCGGCGGCACTTGGACGAACTCCGGCAATCTCGTCATCAGCGATGACAGCGGTACCACCGGAACAGTCACGGTCTCTTCCGGCGGCACACTTGAAACCGCCGCCATCGTCCGAGGTAACGGCAGTGCCACGCTCAACCTCCAAGGCGGCACAATCCGCGCCGCCGCAGACACCCCCGACGGCGAATCCTTTTTCCAAGGCTTCACAGGCGCGGGCATCACTCTCGACGGCACAGGCGTCGCCGCCGGCGTCGCCGCGCTCACCTTCGACACCAACGGCAAAAACGTCACCGTCAACAGCACGCTTCAATTCACGGCGGGCGCATCCGGCGACACCGACATCGCCTTGGAAAAAACAGGGCAAGGCACACTCACGCTCACGGCAGACCCGGCGCTCGGCACCGGCACGATAAAGATTTCCGGAGGCGCGCTCGTTCTCGGCTACGACAATCCCGCCTGCGCAAGCGCCGTCACCAACAACGCCACGCTTCTGCTCGACCGCGCAACAACCTACCGCTTCACGGGCGGCATCGAAAACAACGGGACGCTCCGCATCGGCAATTTCGGAACAACGGTCAACCTCGGCGCACTTTCGTCCGCGACAAACACCGGCACCATCTCCCTTGAAGTTGACTACGCGGACGCCGCGCACTCCGACATCCTCACGGCATCGAGCATCAGCGGAACGCACACCGTCAACATCCGAAAAGCCGAGGGAAAGCATATTTTTACCGACAAGGCATTCACCTACGAGCTGATTCAAGAAGAAGTCCCCGGGAACGGCATCGCATTCGCCCCCGACGCAGTAATTCGTGTCACCGGCGACAACACCGCCGGCATCTACCGCATCGGCGTTACCGGCAACGGCAACGCCACCTTACGCGTAGTCGGCCTCACCGGCGGCGCGCAAGCCATCGTCAACACAATCGGCACCACGGCCGTCGCTTGGTTTACGCAAACCGACAACCTGCTCAAACGCGTCGGCGACCTGCGCGTCGCCAACACGGAAAAACCAAATCTTCCGGAAAAAGATTTCTGGCTGCGCGGCTACGGGCAGAGCACCGACATCGACCTCGGCATCGACGATCTCTCCGCCTTCAACGAATACCAATACGGCGTCGATGTCGGTGCCGACCAAGCCTTCATCCTCGACGAAAAAAACACCTTTTACGCCGGTGCCTCCGTCGGTTACCAAGGCGCAAGCCGGGAATTCGACGACGGCTACGGATCGAGCGGCAAAACAAACGCCGTCGCCCTCGCCCTCTACGCCGCCTGGATTCACGCCGACGGCTGGTTTGCCGCCGGCGTCCTCAAAGGCCAATACTTCGACAACACCTGCAAAGCCGACGACGGCAGCAACGACTTCGACAGCTACGGCCTTGGCACCGAACTTGAATTCGGAAAACAATGGCAATTCGGCGACGGCTGGTTTGTCGAACCGAGCGTGCAATTCAGCTACGCGCACCTTTTCAACAAAAGCTACACGACGCGCCAAGACTACGGCGTGAACGCCAAGGACGCCGATGTGTTCCGTTTCTCCGGCCAAGTGCGCTTCGGCAAAAACTGTGTCACGGGTAATTGGGGAATCCTCCAACCCTACGGCAAAATCGGCGTCGAAGAGCAAATCGGCACCGGCGGCGAAGTGCATTTCGCGACGGAAAGTTACGCGCCGAATACCGACGGCACGCGCGTGACTTACGGCGCAGGCCTCGTGTGGCAGCTCGATCCCGCGCAACAAATCCATGTCGAATACGAAGGAAGTTTCGGCGACAAATACGACAAGCCCTGGGGCATCAACGCCGGGTATCGTTACAACTGGTAGGGGCGTCGCTTGCGACGCCCGCCTTGGCGCGCCCAACCGAAAATTGTTCTAAAAATATTCCGGGAGCGCTCGGAGTAAAATTCTCCGCGACCGCCGCTTTTTTCCCGTTAAAAACGGGATCGTTTCGAGACCTTTCGACGTTGCCCGCAACCGGCGTTAATTCCCGGAAATATATTTGCTCAAAATCGTCATCCAAAGCGGCAGCGTGACAACGCCGACGGCTGAACTCGCGAGCGTGATGCGCAAAGCCGTGCGCGCGTCGCCGCCGTAATGTTGCGCGACGACAATCGGGAAAAACGCCGCCGGCATCGCGGCTTGCAACGCTAAAATCGCGCCGAGCGGCGCCGGTAAAAACGCCGGAAACGCAATCACCGGCAAAAGCATCGCGAGCGGAATAGCCACGTTTCGCAACACGCACGAGCCGACCGCCGCGCGCAAATCCGAACGCCACGAAAACCCGGAAACGAGCGCCGGCAAAGCCATGCCGACAAGCAGCAATCCCACGGGAATCGCGCACGCGCCGAGCATCGAAAACGTGCCGCAAAGCCATTTCGGTAAAAACTCGGCGACGCCGGTTTTATTCAACGCCAACGCCCCGAAGCTCGAAAGCGCCATCGGATTGAGCAGATTTTTCCACGAGTCGCGCGAAAGTTTGCCGGTAATCACGATAAGCCCGACCGTCCAAATCGCGATTTCGACGCCGGCGTTAAACAAGAGCAAAATTGCGACGGCATCGGCACCGATAAGCGATTCGCAAAGCGGAATCGCCACGTAGCCGTAATTGAAAATTCCGACGCAATACGCAAAAGTCCGGCGCGCCGTCACGTCGCGCACGCCGCACGCCGACGCGACCAGCAGCGAAATGCCGATCCCGCCGGCAATCGTCAAAAAGCCGGCGAGCGGCGTCGCCCACGCGAGGTTACCGGAATGAAGCGCTGCGTTGTGCGGCACGCGCGCGAGCACCAGCGCCGGGAAAAAAATCCACAGCGTGAGGCGCATCAAACTTTTCTGAATCGTCGTTTCGACGAGGCCGCGTTTGCGCAGAAAATAACCGGCGGCGATTGTGGCGACCACCGGCATGACGGCGGTGAAAACGTTGGAAAAAGCGGCAAGCATCGCAGTAAAAGTGCCCTACTCGTCTTTCAACTTTTGCCCGTGAAAGGCCAAATAATTTTTCGCGGCGTCGGCACCCATGTAGTTTTTCAAAATCTTCGCGTCCACGTTCGGCACGTCCACGACAATCAGCCCGTCGAGGCATTCGCCGAAATCCGGATCAATGTTAAACGAGATTAACTGGCCGTTTAATTTCAGATAATGTTTCAGCAAAACCGGCACCGGTTTTTTGTCCGCCTCGATGCCGGAAACAATCGAGGAAATGTCGTCGATGTCGGTCAATGCGCTCAGCAGCATTTCCATGTCGGCGCCGCGAAGCCGCATCCGCCGCGGCGGATTTTTGGCGCGCACGAGCGGCGCGAGGTCGCCGGCAATCGCGTTCTTTTTCAAAAATTCCAAAATGATTTTCCGCGAAACCGCGTTATACTCGGGGTTGATGCTCACCGGTCCGAACAATTTCGTGTAACGCGGATTGCGCGCGACAAAACCGGTAATGCCTTTCCAAAGCATCGGCATGCACGCCGGTTTGCGCTGGTATTCCTGCCGGATGAACGAACGCCCGAGTTCGATCGCCGGATTCAGTTTCATGAAAAACCCGGAGCGGAAACGAAACAGCGTCGAGGAATACAGGCCGTGTTTGCCGAGATTTTCCAAAATAACGTCCGTCAAACCCAGCCGGTAAGCGCCGACCACCGACGATGCCGCCGAATCGTAAAGCACGAGGTGTTCGTAGTGGTTGTCAAAATCGTCGAGATCGCACGCCTTGCCGGTGCCCTCGGACACCGCGCGGAACGTGACTTCGCGCAGCCGTCCGATTTCGCGCAACGTGTGCGGCAACTCGTTTCCGTGAAAAACAAAAATCTTCAGCGCGTTGCTTTCGGCGATAAGCGCGTCCGCCGGCAGCGATTCGATTTCAGCCTTGATGAGCGCCGGCGCCACCGCCGGAATTATCGGATGCTGCACTTTGCCGGGCGCCGGACTGCGCGGCAAATTCAGGCGCGACCCCGACACCGAGTCGTTCATGTCGTGCAGCGCGTAAGTGCCCAGACGCAAAAACTCGATCATCGCCTCGTCGGTTTCAAACGCTTCGAGCTTGGAAAACGGAATCGGATTCCCGATGCGGAGACGCGTGATAACATCGCGCCGTTTGACGAGTTCGCGCATGAGCAATCCGGTGCGCAATGCCGGCGAAATGATGCCGGCGATTTGAAAAAACAGGCTGTTTCGTCCGTGAAAAAATACCGGCAACACCGACGCCTTCGACTTGCGAACCATGCGCGCGATGTGCGGATTCCACTTCGGATCGGAAACGTGCCGGCCTTTAAAATGAAACGCCGAAACTTCGCCGGACGGGAACGTGCCCAAACAGCCGCCGGCGCTTAAATGCTCGGTCGCCTTGCGCATCGCCTGCAAATTCTCGCGCTGCGCCTTCGCGCCGCCGAACGGGTTTACCGGAAACATCCACGGGCGAATGCCCTCCATGTGACAAAGCAGCGAGTTCGCCAGCAGCATAAAATCAGGTCGCGCGCGGCTCATAATCGCACCCATCACGATGCCGTCCGCCCCGCCGAACGGGTGATTGCCGACGACAAAAATCGGCCCGTCTTTCGGGATGCGCTCCAAATCCTCTTCGGCAACCGCGTAAGACAACCCGAGCACGCGCATGGCCGACGTGAAAAAATCTTCCTCCGGCGGCGATTTCAGCAACCGCCGGTAATCGCGGTTGAGCGCCGTGATGCCGAGCAAACGATCCGCCGCCGGCGAAATGAACCGGTAAAACGCGCGCAAAACCGGGTTTTTGATTTCGCGCGTAAGATCGATTAACTTGAAATTTTCCGTGTGCGGCATGGCAGTTTTCGGGAAACGTAAGCCGGGCACACTAAAATGAGCCCCCCGCGTGTCGAGGATGTTAAAAATCGGAAAACGACTCAGCGCACATGCGCCAAAGCTTCTTCAGCGATGTCCGACATCGTCTTCTTTTTGCGTTTCGCGATGTCCCGCAGGTGGTTCAATGTTTCCGGCGTAATGCGAAGCAGGACGGATTTCCGACCGGACGGCTTGCGACC
>JAVBUU010000073.1:0-10038 GCA_031555005.1 Opitutales bacterium
AGTCGCGCGTTTACGAAAAAATGCAGGACGAAAAACGCTCGGAGATGGAAAAATTTTACGGCGACAAAGGCGAAATCGGCTGGGGCAACCAAATCCGCTCTTACGTTTTCCAACCGTATCAAATGGTGAAAGACCTTCGCACCGGAAGCGAAACGGCGAACGTGCAAGCCGTCATGGACGGCGAAATCGATCAATTCGTAAACGCCTGGCTTCGCGCCGGCGGCCCGCGCCAGCGCAACAAGGACATCAAGGTCGAGGACTGAGCTGAATTAAGAATTAAGATTTAAGAATTAAGAAAATGTATCCGAAAAACACTTACAAAAATATGCCGGCACCGGCGAGACTTCCCGGCGCATTTCCTTTCTTAATTCTTAAATCTTAATTCTTAATTTTCCCGCGATGCCGCCGTTCGACGCCCTGAAAACAGCATTTTCCAAGCAACAATTTTTTGCCGGAAAAACGTGGCATCTTTCCCCGGCGGCATTCCCGCTTTCGCCGGCACAAGTCGAAGAAATCAAAAAAATCGGCAACGCCTGCCTCGCGTTTTACAAAGCTCAGGAACTGCTTTATTCGCGCTCGGCGCAGGGGAAAAAAATTCTCCGCAACGGCGAAGTTTTCGCGCCCCGGATCGCCGAATACTTGGACCGGGGGAAACCCGCCGGCGTCGTTGCCCACGGCCGGCACAAGGCGGTGAAAAATCAGACTCCGGTTGTGATTCGCCCGGACTTGCTCATCACGGAAGACGGTTTTGCGCTCACGGAACTGGACAGCGTTCCGGGCGGAATAGGCCTGACCGCATATCTGAATTCGCTCTATGCCGGCGATGACACCGGCAATGTGATCGGGGCGCTCCGGCAACCGGAACTTTTTTACCGCAGCGTCGCCGCACTCGCGCCGGCGACGGAAAATCCGCTCATCGCGATTGTCGTTAGCGACGAATCCGCCACCTACCGGCCGGAATTTGATTGGCTCGCCGAACGGTTGCGCGACCGGGGCCGGCGCGTTTATTGCGTGCACCCGTCGGAATTGCTGCCGCGAAACGACGCCGTGCGCGTGTCGATTGGCGGCGCGCCGGAACGCATCGATGTGCTTTACCGGTTTTTTGAACTTTTCGATTTGGAAAACGTCGAAAACGCCGGCGCGATTTTCGCCGCCGTCGAATCCGGCGACCTGATTGTCACGCCGCCGATGAAAGCGTTTCAGGAAGAAAAACTGAATCTCGCACTCCTGCATCACCCCGCGCTTACGGAATTTTGGCGTGAAAACATTGCCGGCGACAAACTCGCGTTGCTCCGAAAAATCGTGCCGCGCACCTGGATCATGGAGTCCGTCGCCCTGCCGCTGACTGCCGTGCTGCATGCGCCGTGGATGAACGGAACACCGATTTGCACCTGGACGGAACTTGCCGGCGCATCGCAAAAGGAACGCAACCTGATCATAAAAGCCAGCGGGTTCCATGAAGACGCCTGGGGCTCGCGCAGCGTCACGCTCGGCAGCGACGTGTCGCGCGACGAATGGCGAGCCGCCCTCGAAAATGCGACCGCACCGGAAAACAAGACTTTTTACGTGATGCAGGATTACCGCAAACCGGCGCGCGTCCGGCACGCGCTGTATCGCGACGACGGCACAAGTTGCGAAACGGAAGGCCGCGTGCGTTTATGCCCGTATTTTTTTGCCGGTGACAGCGCAACGGAACTCGGCGCGATTTTGGCAACCGTTTGCCCGGCGGACAAAAAAATCATTCACGGCATGAGCGACGCATCACTCATGCCGTGCGCGGTTGCCGCCGAATCCGGCAAATAAATCCAAAAACAAATACGGGATTCCGCTATGCTTCGGCGTGCAATTCCTTCTTCATCTCTTCGGCGCGAATGCGGTCGTAGTGCGAAGTGCGGTCACGCGTGATTTTGCGGACGACGACGTAAAATACCGGAATCAACAGCGTGCCCAAAATCGTCGCGGATAACATGCCGCCGACGATGCCGGTGCCGATGGCTCGTTGCGAAGCCGATGCCGCGCCGTGCGCAAGATACAACGGCAGCACGCCGAGAATAAACGCGAACGACGTCATCAAAATCGGACGGAACCGCAAACGCGCTCCCTCGATTGTCGATTCAA
Source organism: Opitutales bacterium (assembly GCA_031555005.1). GTDB lineage: Bacteria > Verrucomicrobiota > Verrucomicrobiia > Opitutales > UBA953 > CALNBE01. The sequence goes on from JAVBUU010000073.1 coordinate 2,119, forward strand.
TCAAACCGCGTCCGAGCAATTGTTGCTCTTTCGCGAATTCGATAATCAAAATCGCGTTCTTCGTCGATTGCCCGATAATCGCGATCATACCGATGAGGAAGTAAATATCGTTGGGCATGCCGCGCAGGGTCACGGCGGCAACCGCACCGAGCGCGCCCACCGGCACGATGAGCATGACGGCGAGCGGGATTGACCAGCTCTCGTAAAGTGCCGCCATAAGCAGAAAAACAAACACGAGTGAGATGCCGATGAGGAACGGCGCCTGACTGCCGGATTCTTTCTCGTCGAGCGATTGTTGCGTCCACTCGACCGTAAATCCGGGCGGAAGCGCCTTGGCGAGTTTCTCTATTTCCGCCATACCTTCGCCGGTGGTGCGCCCGGGCGCGACGTCGACTTCAAACGCCATTGCAGGATAGCCGTTGTAGCGCACGAGCTGCGTGGGGCCGGGTTCGCGGCTCGCTTTGGCAAAGGCCGACAACGGCACCATGCCGCCGGCGGAATTGCGGACGTAAATCTTCATGATGTCCTCCGCGGAAAGACGCTGCTCGGATTTCGCCTGAACAACGACGCGTTGCATGCGGCCCCGGCTCGGAAATTCGTTCACGTAATTCGAACCGATCGCAATGCCGAGCGCGGAGCTGATTTCCGAGAAATCCACGCCCATGGCGGCCGCCGCATCACGGTCGATCTCGACGTGCAACTGCGGCGCGTCCGGGAGGCCGGCAAAGCGGATGCTCTGGCCGAAAACCGGATTTTCTTCCGCCGGATTATGCACGGACTTCATAAACATCATCCCCAAGAGTTGGTCGCGCGCGGCCGAAAGCGCTTCATGGCCGGCACCGCCGCGATCTTGCAAGCGCAGGATAAGGCCGGACGACGTACCGAGTTCGAGAATGGCCGGCGGCACCGCCGGAATGACCATCGTCGCGTCGCGGATTTGCATGAAATGCCCGAACCCGCGCCCGACAATGGCTTCGGCGGAATCTTCCGGTCCGCGTTTCGACCAGTTTTTCAGCGAGGTGAAAAAGATGCCGGAGTTTTGGCTTGTGCCGGAAAAGCTGAATCCGAGAACGCCGATGCTTGATTCGATGCCTTTTTCCGACGCGTAAAATTGTTCGACTTCCTTAAAGACTTCACGCGTGCGATTCGCCGAAGCGCCCGGCGGCAACTGCACAATCGTGAAAAGAAACCCCTGGTCTTCCGACGGCAAAAACGACGTCGGCAATTTCACATACATGAAGCCGAACGCCGCAACAATGGCCGCGTAAACAAGCATCATCAAATAACGAACCCGGATCACGCCGGCAGTCGTCGCGGAATACAAATTGGTGGCGCGTCCGAAGACGCGATTGAACCAGCCGAAAAATCCGCGTTTCGCTTCGTGGTGCGTCGGGTCCACCGGTTTGAGCATGTTGGCGCAAAGCGCCGGCGTGAGCGTAAGCGCCATCACCGCCGAGAACAAAATCGCCGAAACCATCGACATCGAAAACTGCCGGTAAATCACGCCGACCGCGCCGCCGAAAAACGCCATCGGCACGAACACCGAGGCAAGCACGAGCGTCATGCCGATAATCGCGCCGGTGATTTGGCGCATCGCCTTGCGCGTCGCGTCACGCGGCGACAAACCTTCCGTGCTCATGATGCGTTCGACGTTTTCCACGACGACGATGGCGTCGTCCACAATAATGCCGATCACGAGCACCATGCCGAACATCGTCAGCACATTGATTGAAAACCCGAAAACATGCATCACAGCAAACGCACCGAGCAACGACACCGGCACCACGATGACCGGGATAAACGTGTAGCGGAAATTTTGCAGAAACAAAAACATCACCAAAAACACGAGCAGGATGGCTTCGCCGAGCGTCCGCAAAACCGCCTGAATCGAGACATCGACGAAGAGCGACGTGTCAAAGGGCAGCTTGTAATCGATGCCGGCGGGGAAGTATTGCTTCAGCTCCTTCATGCGCTCCTCAATGAGATTCGCCGTTTCGAGCGCGTTGGCCGTCGGCGAAAGCTGCACGCCGATGGCGGCGGCCGGCTTGCCGTCGAGCCGCGATTCCAGCATGTAATTGGCCCCGCCGAATTCGATTTTCGCCACGTCGCGCAAACGCACCGTCGAGCCGTCAGAATTGGCGCGCAACAAAATATTTCCGAAGTCCTCCGGCGTCGAAAGCTGGCCGGTGACCGTTACGAGCGCGTAATTTTGAACATCGTCCGGCACGGGGAGTTCCCCGAGCGTCCCGGCAGAAACCTGCACGTTTTGAGTCGCGATGGCACGAGAAACTTCGGGAACAGAGAGATTCAGTCCGACGAGTTTCGCCGGGTCGATCCATACGCGCATGGCCTTTTCCGACGTAAATGAAATTGCCTGGCCGACGCCGGGCACGCGCTTGATTTCGTTTACGATATTGCGTGCGACATAATCGCCGAGGTCGATATCCGAGAGCGAGCCGTCCGGCGAATAAACCGCGATGACGCACAGAAAGGACGCATTCCCTTTTTCGATTTGCACGCCCTGTTGCAGCACGGATTGCGGCAACCGCGCCTCGACGCGCTTGATGCGATTTTGCACCTCGACGGCCGCAATATCCTGATTGGTGCCGGGCACAAATGTCGCCTTAATCGAGGCCTGTCCGCTCGCGTCGCTCGTCGATTCGAAATATTTCAAACCGGGAATGCCGTTTAATTCCTGCTCGATGATGCTCGTGACGGTTTCGTCGAGTGCCTTTGTTGATGCACCGGGATAAACCAATTTCACCTCAATCATCGGCGCAGCGATGGTCGGGTATTGCGCCACCGGCATCTGCGTGACGCAAAGCACGCCGGCGAGCGCGATGAAAATCGCGATAACCCATGCAAAGACGGGACGGTCGATAAAGAAACGGGCCATGACGGAAAAGGTAAGATTTAAGAATTAAAATTTAAGAAAAGGGGCATGATGCCGGCGGGAACGGCTGCGTTCTTTCAAATCATATTTTGAAAACGCCCGCCTTGCCGGCGATTCGCCGCGCAGTGCTTACTTTTGTTTTTCGTTTGCCGGCACCGGCGTCACAACGCTGCCGGGTTTCAGTTGCAACATCACGCGTTGCGCGCCGTCGACGACAATCTTGTCGCCGTCCTTAAACCCCTCGCGCACCACCCAATTCGTGCCGCGCGAATCGGTTGTTTTTACCGGACGAACCTCAAGTTTATTCCCCTCTCCGACAACATAAACAACATAACCGACCGCAGTCTGCATCACGGCTTGGTGCGGCACCAAAACAGCCTTGGAATTGTTGTCGAATTCGAAAATGCCGCGCACATACATGCCCGGCCAAAACCGCCAGTCCTTGTTCGGAAATTCGGCGCGCAACGTTACGCTGCCGGTGCTCGGGTCGACGGTGATTTCCGAAAACATCAACTTGCCGGGCTTGTCGTAAATCGTGCCGTCGCCGAGTTCCAATTTCACGCTGACTTTGCTCCAATCGGCACCGGCGCCGGCGTTGTTTTTGTAACGCGTCAGCTCGTTTGCCGGCTGAGTGAAATCGACGTAAACCGGATCCATCTGCGTGATGACGGCGAGCGGAGTCGCCTCGCCTTGTCCGACGAGCGCGCCCTCCGTCACGAGCGCACGGCCGATACGCCCGGCAATCGGCGCAGTCACGTTCGTATAGCGCAAATCCAAATCGGCGGCTTTCAGCGCCGCTTCAGCCGCGAGCAAATTCGCTTTTGCGGATTGCACTTCGGCCTTCGCCTGCAGTTCGGCTGAAATCGCGTTGTCGAAATCCTGTTGGCTGACTGCCTTGGTGCCGACCAGTCCTTCGCAACGTTTTTTCAACAATTCGGCACGCGTCAAATCCGCGTCGGCACGAAGCCGCACAGCCTTGGCGCGCGCCACTTCGGCTTCGGCGCGAGCCAGATTCGCTTTGAAGAGCTCGGGATCGATTTCAAAAAGCAGCTCGTCCTTCTTCACGTCCGCGCCTTCGCGAAAAACCTGTTTCAGCAAAATCCCCGGCACGCGTGCGCGCACTTGCGCCGTGCGCACCGGCGTTATACGCCCCGGCAATTCATTGCGCAGCGGCACCGGGACGAATTTTGCTTCAACAACGCCGACTGTCGGCGGCCGGTGTTGCGCGGCGACATCGGCTTCGCCGGCCGCCTCTTCGGCAATGGAAGCTCCGGTTCCGGCAAAAAAAACGCCGGCGAAAAAAAGCGGCAGAAAACGGTTTTTCATGAAAAACATAAATGAAACAAAAAAGTTAAAACGAGCGTTTGAACGGGTCGCAAAAAGTGGCGACAAAGGGAAAAGCTGCAACCGGCGTCAGTTACTCCGGCTCGACCCACTTGCCGTGTTCTTTGATTAAATCGACGAGTCGCTCCACGGCTTCGGATTGCGGGATGTTTACCTTCACGCAGTTTTTCCGAACGTAGAGATTTATCTTTTCCGGCGCGCCGCCGACGTAGCCGAAATCCGCATCGGCCATTTCGCCGGGGCCGTTGACGATGCAGCCCATGACGGCAATCGTGACGCCTTTCAGGTGGCCGGTGCGCGCTTTGACGCGCTGCGTTGTCGATTGAATGTCAAACAAGGTGCGGCCGCAACTCGGGCACGCGACAAACTCCGTCTTCGAGCTGCGCATGCGCGCGCCTTGGAGGATGTTGTAAGAAAGCGTGAGCGATTTGCCGAAAATGCATTCCGTTTCCGCGCTGATAATGTCGCCGATGCCGTCGCAGAAAAGCGCGCCGGCGAGCATCGAGGCTTCCATGAGGCGCGAGTCGAATTTGCCGACTTCGGCGACGGAATTCTCGGCGGTATTGCGTATCCAGATCGGCGATTTGATGCCGTGGTTTTTCAGCGCTTGCGCGAGGGCGCGGTAACTGCCGAGCGCGTGCTTGCCGGTTTCGGGGCGCGTGAGCGTGAAAATAAAGCGCGTGGCCGGCGCGGATTCCAATACCGGCGCAAGCGCGTTAATCGCGCCGGCGTCGGCATCGACGGCGAGCAGCGCGTTTTGTTTTTCGCAAAAAGAAATCCATTCGCGCAGCGCCGGCGAATCCGAGCCGGCGAAACGGCGCGCGATGACGAGCCGGTTTTCCGCCGGTAACGCGATGCCGGCGATGTCCGCCGGGCGCAGGCAATCCGCCGGTTCGGCGACGAAGGTTTTGACGCTTTGACCGAGGACTTTTGCGACGGTTTGCAGGGCGGCGACGTCCGCCGGGCTTTCGATTTTTAAGAGCAATCCTTCGGCGCGCACTTCCTTTTGTTTCGCGTGCGCGTCGAGGACATCTTTGACGATTTCGTTGTAATTGGAAAGTGGATACGCCGCCGGCACGATGACGCGCGGCGGGCTGTCGAGATTCACCGGGCAATCCGCGCCGAGCGAGATTTCGACGACTTCGCGGCGCGCATAATGAAACGGATCCGCGCCGTCTTTTTCGCCGTCGGCGAGCGGCTGCGAGTTTTCGAATTTTTGCCAAAGCGTTTGTGCGCGTTCCGCCAAATCGCGTGCCACCGGCACTTCGAACCACGGGTCTTCGGTGAGCGAGACGCGCAGGGTGTCGCCGAGGCCGTCTTGCAGCAACGCGCCGATGCCGATGGATGATTTGATGCGCGCGTCTTCGCCTTCACCGGCTTCGGTAACGCCGAGGTGCAGCGGGTAGTGCATGTTTTCGGCGTTCATTTTTGCGACCGCAAGCCGGTAGGCCTCGATCATGACTTTCGGGTTCGAGGACTTCATCGAGAGGATGATGTCCTTGAAATTATTGCTTTCGCAGATGCGGATAAATTCGAGCGCGGACTCGACCATGCCGAGCGGCGAGTCGCCGTAGCGATTCATGAGCCGGTCGGAAAGCGAGCCGTGATTGGTGCCGATGCGGAGCGCGCGCCCGAGTTCTTTGGCGCGTTTGATGAGCGGCGAAACGGCGTCGTGAATGCGCTGAATTTCGTCGTCGTATTCGTTGTCGGAGTATTCGTGTTCGGCGAATTTCTTTTTGTCGGCGTAATTACCGGGATTGATGCGGACTTTTTCGACGTGCTCAATCGCTTCCATTGCGGCCGCCGGCAGGAAGTGGATGTCGGCGACGAGCGGTTGGGAGAAACCGGCGGCGCGGAATTTTTTGCTGATGTCTTTGAGCGCGGCGGCGGCTTGTTTGTTGGGCGCGGTGATGCGGATGATTTCGCAACCGGCTTCGGCGAGATTGATGCACTGCCGGACGGTGGCTTCGACGTCCTGAGTGTCGGAGGTCGTCATCGACTGCAAACGAATCGGGTTATTGCCGCCGACGCCGATGTTGCCGACGTTCACTTGGACGGTTTTGCGGCGCAGCGAGCGAAAGCGCGACAGGCAGTAGTCGCCGGCGATGCCGGCAGAAATTATCGAAGCCATAAAAAATGTTTCCGGCAGTTAGAACTAAGACGGTAAACGTGAAAAGCGGGAAAACGGATTTTCAAAAGTGTTTCGCAAATTTTGCGTTTTTGCCGGCACCTGAAAAATCGCCGTTTTGCGGCGGATTTCACCGGCGGCGCGAGGCCGGGTTGGCGCGAATTTTTTCCGTGATTTGTATCGCGACTTCGAGCGCGGTTTTGCCGAGTTCGGTGCCGACTTTCGGGGCTTTGCATTCGCGCACGCATTGCGTGAACGAGGCGAGCTCGATGGCCAAGGGTTCGCCTTTTTCGATCGGGATTTCTTCGCGTTTGATGTCGAAAATCGTTTCGCCTTCCGGTTTGCGCAGCAAGTGGCCGGATTGGTTCATAAAGTCGATTGAGAGGTAGGCGTCGGGCTGGAAGACGCGAAGCTCGCGGAGTTTTTTGAGGCTTACGCGGCTGGTGTTCAGGTTGGCGACGGCACCGTTGGCGAATGTGTTGCGGGCGTTGGCGATGTCTTCGTGCGGCGTGAGGATGCTCACGCCGACGGCGTCGATGTGCTCGATGGGCGATTTCACGAGTTGGAGGACGATGCCGATGTCGTGAATCATGAGGTCGAGAACGACGCCGACTTCGGTCCCGCGCGGGTTGAAGGGCGCGAGCCGGTCGGCGGTGAGATAGCGCGGGTCGTTGACGACGTTTTCCAGATACGTCATCGCCGGGTTGAAGTGCTCGATGTGCCCGACTTGGACGATGCTGCCGGCGGCTTGCGCTTTGGCGAGGACGCGCGCGGCTTCGTCGAGCGAGGCGCAAATGGGCTTTTCGATGAGCAGGCTGCAACCGGCGTCGAGCAGGGGCAACGCGACTTCGCAATGCCGGTCGGTCGGGACAACGATGCTCACGGCATCGCAGGCTTGGCCGAGTTCTGCGAGCGAGGCAAAGCGCCGGCAGTTGTATTTGCCGCAGATTTCGGCGGCTCGGGCATCGTTCGTTTCAAAGATGCCGGCGAGTTCGCAATCGGGCAGGGCGGCGTAAATGCGGGCGTGGTGTTGGCCGAGGGAGCCGACGCCGGCGACGCCGCAACGAATTTTTTCGGGTGCGCTCATGGATGGGTGTGTGTGCGTCACTTTTGCGCGCCGGTTGTTTTTTGGAAACGTTATTCTTCGCTTTAACTTTTCGGGAAACCGGTTTTCTTGCGCGGACATGAAAACTTTAACCGATCGCCTCGTCGGGCTTTTTGCGATTTTTTTTACGGCTGCGCTGCCGTTGTTTGCCGGGATGAGTTTGCGGGCGTGTCATCCGGTTTTGCTTGAAACGGTGGGCTTGGCAAAAGGCGCGGCGGCTCCCGAGTTTACGCTTTTTGTTTTTGATAATTTTCACGCGCTGCTCTGGGCATTGTTTGCGGCGGCGATTGTGTTGCTCGCGTTGAGCGCGGTTGTTTTTTTTCTTCAAAAGGACGTTGTGTTGCGCCTCGGTCAATTATTGGCGATTTCGATTTTCAGCGCGACGCTTTCGACGGTATTTTTGGCAATGTTTTTATTTGCGACGACGCGAGCGTTTCAGGCGCAGATGAT
>JAVBUU010000057.1:0-5275 GCA_031555005.1 Opitutales bacterium
CACCCAGTCGGCCGTCATCGCGTCGGTGCTGTTGATGGCGCGCAAGCCGATGAGGTAATCGTAAGTGCGTTCGTCGCCCATGACGCCGACGGTGCGCACCGGGATGAACACGGCGAAGGCCTGCCAGGTTTTGTAATACCACTTCGCCTTGCGGAGTTCGTCGATGAAGATCGCGTCGGCTTCGCGCAGGATGTCGCAGTATTCTTTTTTGACTTCGCCGAGCACGCGCACGCCGAGGCCGGGGCCGGGGAACGGGTGGCGCCACAGCATTTCGTAGGGCAGCCCGAGTTCGAGGCCGAGCTTGCGCACTTCGTCTTTGAAGAGTTCGCGGATCGGTTCGACGAGTTGAAGTTTCAAATTCTTCGGGAGGCCGCCGACGTTGTGGTGGCTCTTAATCGTCGCCGCCGGGTTGCCGTCAATCGCGATGGATTCGATGACGTCCGGGTAAATCGTGCCTTGGGCGAGGAATTTCGCATGGCTCTTTTTCGCGATTTTCGCGAATTCGTCTTGGAAGACGGCGATAAATTCGTGCCCGATGACTTTGCGTTTTTTCTCGGGATCGGTGACGCCTTTGAGCTTTTTCAGGAACCGGTCGGCGGCATCGACGACGATGAGGTTCATCTTGAAATGGCCGCGGAACATTTTCACGACTTGCTCGCGTTCGCCGAGGCGCAGGAGGCCGTGGTCAACAAAAACGCAGGTGAGCTGCTTGCCGATCGCTTTGTGCAAAAGACACGCGACAACGGAGGAATCGACGCCGCCGGAAAGCGCGAGGATGACGTTGTTCATGCCGACTTGCGCGCGAATTTCCGCAACGGATTCTTCGACGTAATTCGACATTTTCCAATCGGCCTTGCATTTGCAGATTTTGAAAAGGAAGTTTTTCAAAATTTTGAGCCCGTGCTGCGTGTGGTTCACCTCCGGGTGAAATTGCAAACCGTAGCGGTTGTTCTTCACGTCTTCGATAACGGCAAACGCGGAATTTTCCGACTTCGCGACGGCTTTGGCGCCGGCGGGAAGTTTCGTGACTTTGTCGCCGTGCGAATTCCAAATCGTGATCGGGCCTTTGATGCCGTCGAGCATGCGCGAGGCGCCTGCCTTAAAATTAAGCGTCCCGACGCCGTATTCACGGGCGTTGGACTTGGCGACTTCGCCGCCTTTCATTTCGGCGATAAGTTGGAGTCCGTAGCAAATGCCGAGCACCGGCACGCCGAGGTCGAAAACGCCGGTGTCGGGGCGCGGCGACTTGGGCGCTTTGACGCTCGCCGGTCCGCCGGAAAGAATGACTCCGCGCACGCCTTGCGCTTTGAGTTCGGCCGCCGGCGTGTTGTAGGGGAAAATGCGCGAGTGGACGTTGCACTCGCGAATCCGGCGGGCGATGACTTGGGTGTATTGGGAACCGAAGTCGAGAACTGCGATAATGGCCATTTGAGTAAAGGGAGAATTAAGAATTAAGATTTATGAAGCGGAAAGTGAAAAACGTTTTATCGGAAAAAATTTCCCGTAATTATTTTTTGGATACAAATTAAAATTTCAGCCGCGAATTGTTAAAGCCGCAATGCGGGCACGGAGACGTTTCGCGGCGGCGTCCGCGCTCGTAAATGAGGCCGCACTTAATGCAGCAAAAAACGGTTTTTATGCGCCGGCTGTCGTTAAGGAGCGCTTCGCGCCGTTCGTAAAAAAACCAAAGCGCAAAAACAAACCCGATTCCGACAAATAAAAATACGGCGGCAAAAACGGCAAAATCAACAGGGACTGACATAGCGGCATTCGGCGGGGTTTTCGACAGCGACGGCAAAGGGGCTTGTTGTGCTTAAAAACATGAAGACGCGCCGCAGTGGTTTGCGGAGCGTCTTCCGTGTGCAAAACCGGCGCGTGCCGGTCTTATGCGGCAGCTTCCGCAGGCGCGGCTTCGGCCGCAGCCGGAGCGGCTTCTTCGGCTTTGGCTTTGCTCTTTGCCGGCTTTTTGGCGCCGGCGGTCTTTTTTGCGGGCTTTGCCTTCTTGGCATCCTTCTTGTAACCGGCGTCGTCGGCCGCAATCAACTCGATGAGCCCTTGCTCGGCGGCGTCGCCGATGCGGGGCTCAAGTTTGTAGATACGGGTATAGCCGCCGGGGCGTTTCAGGAATTCTTTGGCGCGCTCGTCAAAGAGTTTGGCCACGGCGTCTTTGCTGCGAATCGTCGCGATCGCGAGACGGCGATAATGCAGTTTTACGGTTTTATCTTCCGCAAGGGCTGCTTTTTTCGCGTAAGTGATGACTTTCTCCGCATAAGGGCGAAGCGCTTTGGCTTTTGTGAGTGTTGTCGTGATGCGGCCGTGCGCAAAGAGAGCGGTGGCAAGGTTCGCCATAAGGGCGATGCGGTGCTCTTTCGTTACGTTGAGCTGATGACGGTGCTTTTGGTGACGCATTGTCTAAAGTTTTTTCAGTTAATTTTCGGATACTTCGGCAATGATTAACGCGTTCTGTCGAGAAGACGTTCGTCGAGTTTCATGCCGAGGGAAAGACCCAGCTGTTCAAGCTTGGCCTTGATTTCGTTGAGCGATTTTTTGCCGAAATTGCGGTATTTAAGCATTTCTTGTTCGGACTTCATCGCGAGTTCGCCGACGCTTGTGATATTGGCGTTGTTCAAGCAATTTGCGGCACGAACCGAAAGTTCGATTTCATTGACCGACATGTTGAGAAGCTTGCGGAGGCGGTTTTGTTCTTCGCTGACTTCCTTGCCTTCGGTTTCGAATTCGACGGACTGGCCGGCGACTTCGTTGAAAATATCAAGGTGGTGGCGAAGAATGGCGCCGGATTCTTTCAACGCTTCGTCCGGCGTGATGCGCCCGTCCGTCCAAACCTCGAGAATCAATTTATCGTAATCGGTCATTTGGCCGACACGGGTATTCTCGACGGAATATTTGACGAGTCTGACGGGGCTGAAGAGCGAATCCACCGGAATCACGCCGATCGATTGATCGTCGTTTTTGTTTTCTTCGGAGGAGCTCCAGCTGCGGCCGACCTTAACTTCGAGCTCGGCGCAAAAACGGCGTTTCCGGTCAAGCGTGCAAATGATTTGCTCGGGATTGACGATGGACAGATCCGAGACGAGTTGAATGTCCTTCGCAGTGACATCGCCTTCGCGATCCACGTCGATTTGGACTTTAAACACGTCGCGTTTGCCGGCCTTGAACAAGATCTTTTTCAGATTAAGAACGATGTCGGTGACATCTTCGACAACACCGTCAACGGACTGGAATTCATGCTGAACGCCGTCGATTTTAACGGAGCTGATCGCCGCGCCTTCGATGGAACTCAGAAGGACTCGGCGAAGCGAATTGCCGATGGTGTGTCCGTATCCGGTTTCAAAGGGCTCGGCAACAAACTTCGCGTAGGTGGCGTTCGAGACGGATTCGTCTTTTTTGAGATTTTTGGGCAATTCAAACTTGCCTAGACGTTTCGCCATGAGGTCTGTTTGTTTTAGGGTTAAAAAGGGTTGTGCTATTAACGGCTGTAGAACTCGACGATCAACTGGATGTTGATGTCTGCCGGAAGTTCTTCGACCGCCGGTTGGCGGCTGACGACGCCTTTCAGCGCATCATTTGCCATCGTGAGCCACGCCGGAACGGCGCGGTATTGGTTCTCTTCGGTGCCGCGCGTGGCAAGTTGCTTCGACGAGGTGCGATCGCGCACTTCGATTTCATCACCGGGCTTGCATGTGTAGCTCGGGATGTCAACCTTGTGGCCGTTCACGCGAACGTGGCCGTGCCCGACAAATTGCCGGGCTGCACGACGCGTGCGGGCAATGCCGAGCAGGTAAACAATGTTGTCCAACCGCGTGTGAAGGAGTCGGAGGAAGTTCTCACCGGTAACGCCGCCCATGCGCTTGGCTTTGGCGAACACGAGTCGGAATTGTTTTTCATTCAGACCATACATCATGCGAAGCTTTTGCTTCTCATTGAGGCCGGTGCCGTATTCGGAAACCTTGCGACGTTTGGTCGGGCCGTGAATGCCGGGGCCGTAAGGTTTGCGCTCTTCCGCCTTACTGACGGGAAAGATGTTATGGCTGAAACGACGGTTTATTTTGCTGGTCGGGCCGGTGTAGCGGGACATTGTTTTCTTTGTTTTGTTTGGCGATTTAGTCTGCCGTCCGAGTTGCCATCATCGAACGGGGAAAGGTTAAAAAGTAAAAAGTTAAAAGTAAAAAGTCTTTGGTTTGGGCGCCGCCGGCAGAAACCGGCATCGCTTTTAACGCTAAACTTTTTACTTTTAACTTTCGCGATTAAACGCGACGGCGTTTTTTCGGACGGCAGCCGTTGTGCGGAACCGGCGTCGCGTCAACAATCGCCGAGACATTGAGTCCGAGGTTTTGAAGCGCGCGAATTGCGCTGTCGCGTCCCATGCCGGGACCGCGAACTTTGACGGAAACGTCTTTCATGCCGTGCGACATGGCAACACGGCCGGCTTCCTGACAAACGACTTGCGCGGCATAGGCCGTGGATTTGCGCGAGCCGCGGAAGTTGTTTTTGCCGGCGGTGCTCCAAGAAATCACATTGCCGTTGCTGTCGGTAAAGGTGACTTTGGTGTTATTGAAGGTGGCAAGAATGTGGCAAACGCCGGAGGTAACGTTTTTCGAACCTTTGGCTTTGCGAATCTTGATGTCTTCAAGGCCTTCGGAAAGGAGATCTTTCGCGGTGATTTCCTTGCGCTCGGGAGCGGCCGGCGCGGCGGTTTCCGCTGCGGGCGTCGCGGCGTCGCCGGAAGCTGTTTCTTTTTTCGCTTTTTTGGCGGCTTTGGCAGGCTTTTCCGCGACAGCTGCCGGAGCAGTCGTATCGGCGGGAAGGTCTTTCGTCTCTTCTTGGCTCATGTTATCGGGAAATTAAAAATTAATCGCCTTTTTTGGCGGCACCGATCGTTTTGCGGGCTCCCTTGCGAGTGCGCGCATTGGTGCGGGTGCGTTGTCCGCGAACCGGCAATCCGCGGAAGTGGCGGAGGCCGCGATAGCATTTAACGGCTTGAAGACGCTTCAGGTTTTGGCCGATGTCGCGACGGAGGTCGCCTTCGCACTTGTAACCTTTTTCGACGATGTAGCCGACAACTTTATTGAGTTGTTCTTCGGTGAGGTCTTGCGCACGCATGGCGGGATCAAGGCCGAGCGCTTCGACGATTTCGTCGGCACGGGCGGGGCCGATGCCGTAAATGTAGCGCAACGAATACGCTACGCGTTTGTTATTGGGTATGTCGACACCAAGTAGGCGAGGCATAAATTGTGGCTGAGTTGACGGTTTTGTT
>JAVBUU010000048.1:0-4063 GCA_031555005.1 Opitutales bacterium
GCGGTTGAGGTCAATCCCGCCCGGCGCTTCGCGCGTGCCGCCGGCAAAGCCGCGCGGATTAAGCATGGGCAACAGATGCCACGCGATTTCGTCGGAAAACCACCGGTTTTGCAGCAAGTTCAACAATGCGAGCGGTCCCGCCGGCTCGTCGCCGTGAATGCCTGCGGAAACGTAAATTTCGAGCTTCGGCGATTTGTGCCGGAAGGCGGAAAAATTCTCTGCCGCGAGCAACGGAAATTTTTCGACCTCGCCGTATTGTTCTACGCGAAAACCGGCGGCATCGGCGGCAAGCACGAAGCGGCTTAAAAAATCTTCGGGGGCGAGGCGAAAAGGCATTATCCTCTCATTACAACCGGGAAACAAAAATCGGCAACCGCACTCCATAAAATAACCGGCCTGCGCCGGGCATGAATTATTAAAAATTTTGAAAAAAAATACGTCCAATTTCGCTTACTCGCAGAACGAATAATGAACGTAAAAATATTTAACCGTTATCTACCCCGCGGGTAATTATTTTTCGCCTCCGTCGCCGGCGCGACGTCCAACGTACGCCGGCGACGAAAACAAAATCGGTTAACCATACATTCACTCAACAACTTCCGCAAAACACACTCAGGACGTCGGGCGCCTTGTTTAAACGCAACCAATTGAAGGGCATAGCGTTGATTTTCACGGCCATCCTTATTAAAAACAAAAAATCCGGTCGTGAATTCTCTCCAAACCGCAACCCCCGTCGCCGGAGAGCCGGCGACATCCGAGCCGGACGTAAACGCCGTTCTTGCCGATCTCTGGCTCTCGATGCGCACCTACGCCGCCTCGCTTGTCGGCAGCAATCCGCATGCGATTGATGAAATTATCCAGGAAAGCGCGATCCACATTTGGGAGCACAAAGCACAATTGCCGGAAATAAAAAACATGCGCGCATGGGCCTTTCGCATCGTTTACTTCAAAGCCCTTTCCTATCGGCGCGACCGCTCGATCAACCCGCTCATAGGATTCTCGGAAGACACAATCGAATATCTCGCCGGCATCGTTGAAACCGATGACGACAGCCTTGAACAACGCCGGCAAACGCTCGCCGAGTGCATCGGCAAATTGCGCGAAAACGACCGCACGCTCCTCACCCGCTATTACGAAGAGTGCCACTCGATAAAAGAAATCGCCGCAGCGATCCACAAAAGCGAAGAGGCTGTTTACAAACAGATTGCACGCCTACGCCGCTCACTCCGCCGGTGCGTTGAAAAGACGCTCGCCGGCGCAAAAACACACGCCTGAAACATGTCCCTCAATAAAAAATCAAACGCCGCCGTATCGCCGGAATTCTATTTCTTGGCCGAGCGAAAACTTGCCGGTTCGATAACTTACGAGGAGCACGCACGGTTCGAAAAACACCTCATGCAAAATCGCGCCTCGGCGGAATATTACGTTTCGCTCTGCGCGGTGGAAGCCGCCGCGCCCGAGGCGCTCCGCATACAGCGCGAAAATGCCGAAAAAAACAAACGCGGCGCAAAAATAATTTCCTTCCGGCGAAGCACGTTGGCGCTTGTCGCTTCGCTGTTTGTTTTCGCGGGAACCGGCGCATTTCTTTTCTCGAAACAGATATTCGACGCCGGCGCGCCGGCCGCGGCCCTTGACGAAGCAACAGGCCCCGTCTGCCGGATCTCGCTGGTTCTCGGCGCATCGCATAACGGCAAACGCCTCGAACCGAATTCGGACCTGTCCGAGGGCGCGCTTACCATCGACACCGGTGCCGTCGAGCTCGTTTTCCGCAAAGGCGCGCACGTCCTCCTCGAAGCACCCGCCTCGCTCGCAATCACCGGCCCCAACGCCTGCCGGCTCACCTACGGCAAGGCCGTCGCCACCGTGCCGGACTCCGCCAAAGGCTTTCTCATCGAAACGCCGAAAGACCGCGTCATCGATTACGGAACACGATTCGCCTTGGACGTCTCGCCGTGCGGAGGACGCACCATGCTCGGCGTGCTAAGCGGCATCGTCGACCTCGAACACAACGGCGAGACCACGCGCCTCTTTACCGATTATGCCGTTGAAAGCACCGACGACGGAGTCGTTTCCGTGCCCTTCCGGCGAAACGACTTTCTCACCGAAATGCCCTCGCAGGAATACGCGTGGAATCTCGACGGACTCGCCCTGGACAAACCGCATACGCTGCGCTTCGACGTTTCGCGGATCATCAAAACGCCCGGCGAAATCCAAGTCATCTTTAAGCATCTGCGCGGCGAGAACGGTCTCGACGTAAAAAAAATCTCACTTGAGCGCGACGGCATTCCCGTAATCGTTTCAAACATACAACGGCGCGCAGGCAGCCAAATCAGATACACGCATAACAATTTCTTTCCGCTGGAACTCCCGAAAGACATCCCGCTCACCGGCAAATGGGAACTCGTCGCCGAAACCGTATGCAAGCGTCACTACGGCATCCAGCCGGCCGGCAGCACAATTTCCTCGCAGGGCATTTTTATCTTTGAGAAAGGTGCGCCCCGCCAAGCCGAAGCGCAAGATTTCATCGGCCGGTGGCAATTCTCGCACAACGAAAGAACTTATGTAAACGAATTCCGGCAAGACGGCACGGTGTTGATGTCAATCAACGGTATCCCGCGCGACTTCAAAAACAAGTTGCCGGTGTGGACGTTTGAAAACGGCATCGCCACGATAGATTTCCGGCGCAAAGGGTGGATTCCGTTAAAGGTCATCTTGCGCAACAAAGACACGATGATCTTTTTGAACCA
Organism: Opitutales bacterium; assembly: GCA_031555005.1. Classification (GTDB taxonomy): domain Bacteria; phylum Verrucomicrobiota; class Verrucomicrobiia; order Opitutales; family UBA953; genus CALNBE01. The sequence continues at coordinate 2,748 of JAVBUU010000048.1, forward strand.
AAGCTATCGCAACGCGCAACGCGTGAAGTAACGAAAACAAATCCGGCGGAATTCGTGACGCCCGCGTTATCTCCGGCTCAAAAAAAAACGCCTTGCGTCCGCCTGCGGCGGGAAAAGCATCCGCCGTTTTTTCAATGACTCCGCAACAGGAAATTTCGCGCCGGCGCACCTTCGCCATCATCTCGCACCCGGACGCCGGTAAGACCACGCTTACCGAAAAATTACTCCTTTACGGCGGCGCGCTCAATCTCGCCGGTGCCGTCAAAAGCCGCAAAAATCAGCAGGCCACGACGTCCGACTTCATGGAGCTCGAAAAGCAACGCGGCATCTCCGTCTCCTCCACCGTGCTGCAATTCGAGTATCACGGCTACGCAATCAACCTCCTCGACACGCCCGGCCACAAAGACTTTTCCGAAGACACTTACCGCGTGCTCACCGCCGTCGATGCCGCCGTCATGGTGCTCGACGCCGCGCGCGGGATTCAGGAGCAAACGCTCAAACTTTTCCAAGTCTGCCGGCGGCGCGGCATCCCGATTTTCACCTTCATCAACAAGTGCGACCGCCCCGGCAAAAACCCCATCGAGCTGCTCGACGAAATCGAAAAAACGCTCGACTTGCAGGTGTTCCCGGTGACGTGGCCGGTCGGCGAGGGATTTGAATTTCACGGCGTTTTCGACCGACTCCAAAAAAAAGCGCACTGGTTCGAGCGCGTCACCGGCGGCGCGTCGCAAGCGCCCGTGACGGTCGGCGATTTGAGCGATCCGGCGATTCGCGAAAAAATCCCGGCGGAAACGCACGCGCGCGTCAGCGAAGAAATCGAACTGCTCGACATGGCCGGCGTGGCGTTTGACCGCGACGCGATTCTCGCCGGCAAACTCACGCCGGTTTACTTCGGCAGCGCGATGCACAACTTCGGAGTGCAATTGCTGCTCGACGGGTTTCTCGACTACGCGCCGGCGCCGGGTTCGCGCCTTGCCGGCACGCGCGAAATCAAAACCGACGACGCTCCGTTCTCCGCGTTCATTTTCAAAATTCAGGCGAACATGGACCCGAAGCACCGCGACCGCCTTGCATTCATGCGGATTTGCTCCGGCAAATTCACGCGCGACATGCAGGTCACGCATTGTCAAAGCGGGAAAAAAATCCGGCTCGCGTTCTCGCACCAACTCTTCGGCCAAGAGCGCGAAACCGTGAACGAAGCGTGGCCCGGCGACGTGCTCGGCGTCACCGGCGTGCCGGACTTCGGCATCGGCGACACGCTCTCGGAAGACCCCTCCATTGTCTTCGACGCGATTCCGCCGTTCGCGCCGGAATGT
>JAVBUU010000129.1:0-20030 GCA_031555005.1 Opitutales bacterium
AAAGCAGGTGCCGGTATTTTTCGATCCAAACCTGATACCAGGATTTGCCGCGCCGGCTGCTTTCCCGGGAGACGAAATTGGTGTTGAGGCAGTGCGGGTTTTCGTGCGCGAAGGGGTCTTTTTCGCCCAGATGGTGCGCCACCGCGACGCGCACTGAAATCTCGATGGCGCGGAGCGCGGAAATCAAACTTGTCCGCAGCCATTTATCGAATTCGTAAACGGCGATGAGGTCGTTGAAATTCGCGCAGGGCGCAAATGTGTCCAGGTGCCGGCCGTTTTTATCGACTTGGAGAAACGGGTAAAAATACGAACTCAGCCGGTAATAACCTTCGTGGCGCAGATAATGGTCTGCCTCTGCGGCGTCGTCGATTTGCATGCCGCGCGATTCGAGGAGCAGGCGTTGCTCCGAAACGGAAAGAAACGGTTTGTTGTAATCGACCGCGGCCATTTCTCGGGGAAAATGACTTGCCGGCGCGCGACCGGCAACAACGAAGCGGCGACAAAAAAACCGGCGCCCGTTGCGCGGGAGCCGGTTTTTCGGTTGTAATGAAAAAACAATTACGCGTTTTTCGGCTTCGAATTTTCGACGACGAAATCCAGCGCTTTGTTGAACATGATGGCGCGTTGCATTTCCATGAGGCGGTCACGATCTTTGGAGAGCTCTTTGGCGAACTTGTCCACCGGCGTGCGCGCGATGTAGGCTTCTTGGAGAATGCGCTCGTTGAGGTCGTTTTGCTCGACTTTGACGCCTTCTTTTTCGGCGATTTTAGCGAGCAGCATTTGCGTCTTCACGCGCGTTTTTGCCGCGTCTTTCGAGTTTTTCAACAGCTCGTCGCGTTGCGCTTCGATGGTTTTGACATCGACGCCTTGGCGGATCTGCATGTTGGCGAATTCGAGGAAGATGTTGTAGGCTTCGCGATCGACGGCGCTTTCCGGCAATTCGAATTCGACTTTGCCGTTCAGCGTTTCGATGAGCGCCTGGCGTTTCTTGTTTTTGGCTTCGTTTTCTTTGCGTTTTTCGATGCCGGTGCGGATCTGCGCTTTCAGATCGTCGAGATCTTTGGCGTTAACGCTCTTGAAAAACTCTTCGTCCATTTCCGGCAAAATCTTGGCGCGGACTTCGAAAACCTCGACCGCGTAGGCTGCCGTTTTGCCGCGAAGCGTTTCGACTTCGTAATCGGCCGGGAATTCGTGCGTCGCGTCGAATTTGTCGCCGGCTTTTTTGCCGACAATGCCGTTGACGATCGCCGGCACGCCGGGGGCGTCTTCGCCGGCGGCTTCTTCCCACGTCGTGGGTTGCGAGCCGAAAAGGTAGGCGTTCGGCGCGAGGTCTTTCACGAATTCGTCGCCGATTTTGCCTTCGTAGCCGAGTTTCACGTAGTCGCCTTTTTCGGCGGCGCGGTCAACGACTTCGAATTTGGCGCGTTGCGAACGGACGGTTTTCAGCGTGTTTTCGACGTCTTCGTCGGAGACGACGACCGGCTCTTCCGCGACTTCGAGACCTTTGTATTCCGGCAGCTCGAATTCCGGCACCACATCGAGTTCGTAACGCAATTCGGCGTCCTTGCCGGCGGAGAGGTCATCGGCGCCTTTGAGATCGACGATGGTGTAAATGTTCAGTTTCGCTTCGGCGGAGATGTGCTTGTAACCGGCGGCGATGATTTTGTTTTTCAACTCTTCCGCGACGGCCTTGCCGTATTGTTTTTTGATGAGGTCGGCGGGCGCTTTGCCGGGACGGAAACCGGGCAGACGCACTTCACCGGCGAATTCGCGCACGAGCGCTTTTTCTTGGTCGGCGATTTCTGCGGCCGGCACGGTAAGGACGACGGCTTTGCGCGTCGGGCTGATGTCTTCGATGGTGAAGTTCACGGGATTTTTGTTATTGTTAAAAAGAAAGGCGTCTGCCGGTTGTTGCCGGTGCGCGGCAAAAACGGGAAGGCGGAGGAAAACCGGCACGGCAAAACGGTCAAGCGGGAAGAAAGAGGCCGGCGGCGTAAGCGGCGGGGAGTGCCGATTTTTAATCGGTTTTGACGACCCGCGGATAAAAAATGCCGCAGGTGTCCCTGCTCTTCGCGGCGGTGACGTATTACCCCGCGCTTGCAACAATTGTCGAGACGGGCTGTTTCCAGCTTCGAAACAAAATGAAAACCTCTCTGCTCAAAGGCGCGTTTTTTGCGCTCTCGCTCGCGTTTTCTCTCGCCGGAAACGCCGCCGAAGAAAAAATGCCGCCGGCTTCCGTCGAAACAAAATGCGTGATTTTGCCTTATCTGCAAAATCCGACCGACACGGCGATTACCGTCTGCTTTCTTTCCCGGGATGCCGCCGGCGTTAAAGTCGTTTTTTCCGAGAAAAATAATTCCGCCGAGTCCGCGCAACCCGCTGCCGGCACCGCAATCCCCGGCACGCCGTGGACGATTTGGAAGACGCGTTTGACGGATTTAACGCCCGGAAAAACTTACAATTACCGCGTCGTTTACACCGTTGCCGGCAAAGCGGCGGAATCCGCCGGATATACATTCACCGCATTTAATTCAAACGCACCGACGGTGCGAGCCGCTGTTTTTAACGACATACACGACCGCCTCCCGACGCTTGAAGCCGTCCTCAAAAACGTAACGCCCGGCGATTTCGAATTCACGATTCTCAACGGCGACATGTGGAACAACCCGAGCCCGAAGAACGGCGCCGAGCGCGTTTTCCGGACCATGGAAGGTTATGTTCGCATGCTTGACGCGTCGAACAAGCCGATGCTTTACGTTCGCGGCAACCACGACACGCGCGGTTATTTTGCCGATCACCTGAGTTACCTTTTCGACCTCCCGAACAACGACCCGACCGCGGACTTTCCGGAACAAAGCCCTTACTTCGATTTTCGTGCCGGCCCGGTGTGGTTTATTTCGCCGGATGCCGGTGAAGACGGCGATAAACGGGAAAAAATATTCCAAGCCTATCGCGAACGCCAAGTCGATTGGCTGAAAAAACTTTTTGCCGAAAGTCCGGCGCGCAATGCCGCATGGCGCGTGATGCCGCTCCACATCCCGCTTTACAACAGCTCTTGCTGGGATCAGCCGGATGCGCTCAAACGTTGGGAGCCCGTTTATAAAAACGAAAAAATCGACCTCATGATCGCCGGCCATGATCACGCCTGGCGTAATTTGGAAAAGGGGAAAACTTACGCCCGCACGCGAGAAGACGAAAAAGGCAACAAGATCGAAGAGAAAGTGATTCCGCCGTTCCCGGTGCTCATCGGCGGCGGCCCGACGCCGGACGGAAAAGGCGACGGCATCGCGACGGTGATTTTGCTGAAAGCCGACAAATCCTCGCTTGAAGCGCGTATGATTACGGCGAAACAAGAAGAAGTCGCAAAAGTTGAATTGAAAAAATAAGGCCGTGCGCACTTGCCGGGACGGCGAAAAATTCCACAGTTCGCCGGCAAATGCGTGTCCTTTTTCTCTGTTCGGGAAATTATTACCGGAGTCGGTTTGCGGAGGCCGTGTTTAATTTTCATGCCGCCCGGCGCGGCCTTGCCGCGCGCGCTTTTTCGCGGGGCCTCGCGACGCATCTGGTGCTCGATTATCCGGATTTGATTTCACCGCACACCGTCGCCGCGCTCGCGCAACGCGGCATTCCGCTCTCCTGCGCATCACCGCGCCCGTGTCCGGCGCGCATCGCCGATTTTGCGACGGCGCATCGTATCATCGCGATGAAAGAAGCCGAGCACCGCGTGATGCTCGCCGCGCAGCATCCGGGCTGGGAAGATCGCGTTGAATACTGGCATGCCGATGACGTGGATGCCGGCACTCCGGCGACGGTTTTGCCGGTTATCGAGCAGCGCGTTCTGGCGATTTTGGACGCCGCCCCCGGGTGTTGCGCCGGCAATTAATTTTTCGCCGATAATTCTTTTTCGTATTTTTCCGATAGTGCCGCGGCTTGTTTTTCCGCTTTATCGAGCGGCAGGCCCGCCGGAATGCCGGGGCGCGCGTGACCGGTTTTCGTGAGCCAGGCGAGTTTCAACAAATTGTTGCGTTTGCTCAATGTCGCGAGCGCGTTGCCGGAAGCAATTTGCGGTTTGCCGGACAATTTTAACGCCGGCCAAAGTTTGTCGCAAACGATTTCGGCAATCATCGCGTGACCGGCCTCGCCGGGGTGAATTCCGTCGCCGGCGTAAACGAATTTCGCATCATTTTTCTTTTTCGCGGCGACATCTTTTTTCAGCTCCGGCCGGATATCGATCACGGACCAAGCGGCGCCGCGTTGTTGCTTGTTCAGCCAACCGGCGTAGTCGTCGAGTACGGCATCGTAGGGCGCCTGCTTGCCGGCAATGTCTGCTTTGTAAAGCGGGGCCGTGACGAAAATGATGCGCGCGCCGGCGGCCTCGACGTCTTTTTTCAATTGCGTCATGCCCTTTTTGAAGGCATCAAATCGCTCCTTGTTTTGCGGCAAATAAATGCCGTCGTTCATGCCGTAGGCGGCGATGACGAGCGTCGGTTTGTATTGCGTCAAGATGCGCGCGAGTCGTTCGCGGATGCACGGGCGCGCAAATTTCCCGCCGGCGTGGCCGGGTTCGGAAAGGCCGGAAGCCGTTTCGCTCGGCAGTCCGAAATTGACGATTTCCGCATCGCGAAATTTAGAATCGCCGCGCAACGCTGATTCGACGCGTGTCGGCCAGCCGCCGGCATACGTGATGCTGTCGCCCAAGAAGGCGATGCGCGTTTCCGTTGCCGGCAAACCGGCAAGCGCTAGCAAAAATAAGCCGGTTGCGGCGAATAATTGTCGGACGGGAAGGAACATGGCTGCGATACAGATTGTGTATTAGGAAGAAAGCGTCGTGCAAAATAAGTTCCGCCGGAAATTTTCCCGGCCGCCGAGAATGATTGCGCCGCCGGAACTCTTTACGGTTAATTAAAAAAATGTCCGTCGAAAAAACGATCAAGCGCCGCCGGCCGGAATTACTGTCGCCGGCGGGTTCGCTCAAAAGTCTGCGCCACGCGCTCGCTTACGGCGCCGATGCGGTTTACGCCGGCTTGCCGCGTTACAGTTTGCGCGTGCGCAATAACGAATTTCGCAACGCCGACTTTCTCGCCGACGGCATTCGGCACGCGCACGCCGCCGGAAAACTGTTTTTTCTCGCGGTCAATTTATTGCCGCATAATCGCAAAATTCGCACGTTTCTCGACGACATCGCGCCGGCGATCGCGCTCGGCCCGGACGCCCTTATTATGGCGGATCCGGGCTTGATCATGCTCGTGCGCGAGCGGTGGCCGGAGATGCCGGTGCACGTTTCCGTGCAGGCGAACACGATGAATTTCGCCGGAGTGAAATTTTGGGAAAAAATCGGCGCGAAACGCGTCATTCTTTCGCGCGAGTTGTCGTTGGACGAAATCGCGGAAATCCGCCAAGAGTGCCCGAATATCGAGCTTGAAGTTTTTGTGCACGGCGCGCTGTGCATCGCGCATTCCGGGCGGTGTTTGCTTTCCGGTTATTTTAATTACCGCGACTCGAATCAGGGTGCGTGCACGAACGCCTGCCGGTGGAATTACGGCGTCGTGCCGGCGGCGCAAAATGCCGAGGGCGCGTTGTTGCCGGCGCCTGTTTTTCTCGAAGAAAAAGCGCGTCGCGCCGGCGAATTTTTGGAAGTTTCCGAAGACGAAAACGGCACCTACATTATGAATTCGCGCGATCTGCGCGCCGTCGAACACGTGCGCCGGCTGGTCGAAATCGGCATCGACAGCTTAAAAATCGAGGGTCGCACAAAGTCGCATTACTACGCTGCGCGCACGGCGCGCGTCTATTCGCGGGCCATTGACGACGCGCTTGCCGGGCGCGGGTTTGATCCGGCGTTGCCGGCGGAACTCGACGCACTCGCGAATCGCGGCTACACGGACGGCTTTCTCGGCCGGCACGAGGCGCACGGCGAAACGCAAAATTACGCCGAAAGCGCATCGCGTCCCGGCAATCGCGAATTTGTCGCCGAGGTCGTTGCCTACGACGCCGGCACCGGCGTCTCGACGCTCGACGTCAAAAATCGTTTTTTGACCGGCGACCGTTTGGAAATCGTTTCGCCGGCGGGAACGCGTGACGTTGTTTTGCAAAATTTGCGCGACAAATCAGGCAACGAAATCGCCGTCGCTCCCGGCAACGGGCATGTTGTTTTCGCGTGTATCGGGAAAACGGATACATGGTCGCTGATCGCGAAATATCTTTAAAATAAGCCGTGAATTTTCCGCGCTAAACGGATCGGGAGCTTCCGTTTTGTTTTTCGATATTTTGCCCGCTCCAAAAGTTATTGCCCTTTTAATAACGTCAACGAAGCTCATGGACTTTCACGCGTTAATCCATGATTGAACTCCGCTGCGTCATCCCGGCCGAAACAACCCAGCCGCTTGAAGATTTTTTTTGTGAACTCGTGCGTTCGCCCTGGATGCTTTACAACGAGAATCCTTCCGCGCCGCATTATCTTATGGGGTATTTTGACAGCGAACCCGAGGCGGTTGACGCCTGGGCGGATCTGCGAAAGTCATTTAAGAAACTGCCGGAAAAACCCGAGTTTTTGAACCTCGAAGACCGCGACTGGAAAGAGGCTTACAAGGCGAACCTTCGCCCGTGGGCTCACGGAAAACTGCATTGGGTTCCGGTCTGGCAAAAAGCCGAATACCAAGTGCCGGCCGGCGATTCCGTCGTTTATTTCGACGCCGGGCTCGCGTTCGGCACCGGCGACCATCCGACGACTCGCCTTTGCGCGATTCGCCTGCTTGATTTTCTCGCCGGCAAAAATCCGGCAACGCTGCGCGTAATCGACGCCGGTTGCGGCTCCGGCATTCTCGCGATTTCCGCGGCAAAGCTCGGCTGCGGCAATGTCTTTGGTTTTGATCGCGACGAAGAAGCCGTGCGCGTGAGCGTCGAAAATCGCGAAAACTCCGGCTTGCCGCCGGAGGCTGTCGCGTTCGCGCACGCCGGACTTGAAAACGGATTGTCGCAAGGCGCGCCGGCGGATATCATTCTCGCAAATATCATCAGCGACGTGCTTTGCATTTACGCCGACAACTTGCTTTCGGCGGTCGCGCCCGGCGGCGTGCTCGCGCTTTCCGGCATTTTGGCGAAAGAGCAGGAGGCCGTAAAAAAAGTTTTCGAAGCCAAGGCCAAAACGCTTTGGGGGGCCGGCGGCCTCGCCGGTGTTGACGGGCGAATCGACGGCGAGTGGAGCGATGTTGCGCTGTTTCGAGCAAAGTAAAATTCAATCGGGCGTTTTCCGTGTCCGGCGGAACGCCTTTTTCCCTTGTCCGGTCTGCCGGTTTCGGCGAAAAACAACAAATCGGGAAGCCAATGTCTTTTCTTGAATCCATAAAAAATTCCTCGGACGTAAAAAAAATCCCCGCCGACCGCCTGCCGGCGCTGGCTGAAGAAATTCGCGAACGCATTATTGCCACGACAGCGGAGAACGGCGGACACATCGGCCCCAATCTGGGCGTCGTCGAACTTTGCATCGCCATGCACCGCGTGTTCAACACGCCGGAGGACAATTTCATTTTTGACGTTTCGCACCAGAGCTATGTCCACAAGTTGCTGACCGGGCGCAACGGGCCCGAGTTCGACAAGATGCGGCAAGGCGGCGGGCTTTGCGGTTTTTGCAACCGGCAGGAAAGTCCGGACGACTCGTTTGGCGCCGGACACGCCGGCACCGCGCTTTCCGCCGCGCTCGGTATGGCGGCCGCGCGCGATTTGCGCGGTTCGAAAGAACACGTCGTGGCGGTTGTCGGCGACGCCGCGTTGACCTGCGGCGTCACGATGGAGGCGCTCAACAATATCGCGTCGTCCACAAAACGCCTCATCCTCATCCTCAACGACAACAAGTGGGCGATCGACAAAAACGTCGGCGCGATTTCCGATTATTTAAACCAACTCATCACGACGCCGGGTTACAACAAGGCGAACAACGACGTGACGAATTTTCTGGGGCGCGTTCCCGGCGGAAAAAAAGTGCTTTCGCTGGCGCAACTCGTGAAGCGCGACACGAAAGACTTCATTTCGCAAAAATCGTCGCTGTTCGAAAAATTCCAACTGCGCTACATCGGACCGGTTGACGGCCATAACATCGAGCAGCTCGTTCACTATCTCGAATTTTGCAAAAATTACGACGGCCCGATTGTCCTGCACGTTCGCACCGAGAAGGGCAAAGGCTCCGAACTCGCGCTCAGCAATCCGGAAAAATATCACGGCTGCGCGCCGTTTCTCGTCGGCAGCGGCGCCCCGAAAACCGCGCCGTCACCGAACGCGCCGGCGAACTGGCAGGACGTTTTCGGCAGCGCGCTCGTGCGTTACGCGAAAAAAGATCCGCGCATCATCGGCATCACCGCCGCGATGCCCTCCGGCACCTCGCTCAACATGATGAAAAAGGAGCTGCCGGCGCAATATTTCGACGTCGGAATCGCCGAGGAGCATGCCGTGGTTTTTGCCGCCGGCATGGCGACCAAAGGATTTAAGCCGGTTTGCGCGATTTACTCCACGTTTATTCAGCGTTCCTACGACATGATTATCCATGACGTATGCCTGCAAAATCTCAACGTGACGTTCTGCATGGATCGCGCCGGGCTTTCGCCGAACGACGGCGCGACGCACCACGGGCTTTTTGACGTGTCGTTTTTGCGTTGTGTTCCGGGAGCCGTAATCATGCAGCCGAAGGACGAGGACGAACTCGCCGACATGTTGTATTCCGCCGTCGAATTTGACGGACCGGCGTTCGTGCGTTATCCGCGCGGCGCGGCGATCGGCGTGCCGATTAAGGAAACGCCGGCAAAGCTCGAATTCGGCAAAGCCGAAGTGCTCAAACCCGGCAACGAAATCGAAATTTGGGCGTTCGGCACAATGACGGCCGACGCGCGCGTGCTTGCCGAAAGATTGGAAAAAGAATTTCCCGGCGCGAGCGTCGGAATCGTCAACGCGCGTTTCGCCAAACCGCTGGACGTCGCACTGCTCGAGGAACACGCGCGCCGCGCCAAGCTCATCGTGTCGATGGAAGATAACGTCGTTGCCGGCGGATTCGGCGCCGGCATCGTCGAAGAATTGCAGGCAAAAAACATTTTGACGCCGGTGGAGCGCATCGGTTGGCCGGACGTTTTCGTGGAACACGGGTCGAGCGTGGGCGAGTTGCGCGCGAAATACGATTTATCGCCGGATGCGATTTTTGCACGGGTTGCCGGGCGTTTTCGCGGATAAGCATAAAAACGATCGGACTTCGGGCGGTAATCGGGATTGTCCAAACGCGCCGGCTTGTCGCCGGCGCAAGATTGGGTTACCGGCGGAAATGCCGCTTCATATTTTTCTCGTTGGTCGCCCGTCGATGATCGGAGATCGTCGTCCCCGGACTTTTACGCCGGCGGCAAGTTCTTGCGCGGATGATGTCGGGCGTGTGCCTGCAATAATTGCCGGCGATCGACGGCGGTGTAAATTTGCGTCGTGGCGATGTCGGCATGGCCGAGCATTTCCTGGATGGCGCGCAAATCGGCGCCGTTCGACAGCAGGTGCGTCGCAAACGAATGCCGGAGCAGGTGCGGTTTTATCGTGCGCGCGATACCGGCGTTTTTCGCGTATTCGCGCAGGTGAACCCAAAATGTTTTTCGCGAAATCGCTTTGCCGAATTCGCTGAGAAAAAGCGCGCTGCCGGTTTTTTTCTTCACGAAATGCGGACGCCCGCCGGCAAGATAATCGCGCAGCGCGGCGAGTGCTTTTGAGCCGACCGGCACGGCGCGCTCTTTGTCGCCTTTGCCGCGCACGCGCAAAAACGCTTCGTCGAAATCAATCGATTGGAGCATGAGTCCGCAGAGTTCCGAAACGCGCAGGCCGCTGCCGTACATCAGTTCGAGCATGGCGCGGTCGCGCAAGCCGTGCGGCGTGCTCATGCGCGGCGCGTTGAGCAGCGCGTCGATTTCTTTTTCAGAAAGTGTTTCCGGAATTTTCCGGCGCGTGCGCGGACTTGGCTGCAGCGCGGTGAAGTCGTCGGGGCGGACATTTGTTGCGACGAGAAATTTGGCGAATGTTCGCAGCGCGCTTAATTTGCGCGCCGCCGCCGTCGGCGAACAATCCGAGTCGGCGAGGGACGAGAGCCACAGGGAAACGTCGTTCGGCGTTATTTGCGCCCACGATTTTCCGGCGCGGCTGCCGGCAAACGCGGCAAATTGAACCAAGTCCGTTTCGTAAGCCGACGCCGTGTTTTTCGACAGCCCGCGTTCGGTGAGCAGCATGGCGATAAAGTCGTCGATGCCGTCGCGCATCGCCGGCGGAACAGCGTTACCGGCGATGTTTGGCGAGGGCTTTGAGTGATTGCGGGGCATTTTTTAACAGGAGGGCGCGGAGATCGCGGAGGAAAACTTTCGCGAGCTCGGTGCCTTTCCGTTTATTTTGCGTTTTGGACTAAAACAATTCCGGCTGTGCTTTGGTGCGCGGCATGAGGCCGAGGACTTGCCAACCTTTGTCCGTGAGCGCGCGGCCTTGCGGTGTGCGCGCCAAATAACCTTCTTGAATTAAATACGGTTCATGGACTTCTTCGAGCGTGTGCTCGTCTTCGCCGACGGCGACGCCGATCGTGCCCAAGCCGACGGGGCCGCCGCCGTAGTTGCCGGCCATGACGCGCAAGATGCGTTTGTCCATTTCGTCGAGACCGTGCCGGTCGATTTCCAAAAGCTCCAAAGCCGCCGCTGCGACTTCTTGCGAAATAATGCCGCCTGCGCGTTCGAGCGCGTAGTCGCGCGTGAAGCGAATGAGGTTGTTGACGATTCGCGGCGTGCCGCGCGCGCGTCGGGCAATTTCCATCGCGCCGGCGTCGTCAATCGTCATGCCGAGCAGCGCGCAGTTGCGCCGGACGATTTTGAAAAGATCGTCGTGGTTGTAATAATCGAGCCGCGTTTGGAGCGTGAACCGGCTGCGCATCGGCGCGGTGAGCAGCCCGGTGCGCGTCGTTGCGCCGACGAGCGTGAAGCGCGGGATGTTCAGCCGGACGCTGCGCGCGTTCGGACCTTGGTCGATCATGATGTCGATGCGGAAATCCTCCATCGCCGAGTAGAGAAATTCTTCGACGGTTTTCGAGATGCGGTGAATTTCGTCGATGAAAAGGATTTCGCCTTCTTCGAGGCTCGTGAGCAGCCCGGCAAGGTCGGAGGCTTTTTCGATAACCGGACCGGAAGTGATTTTCACTTTCGCGCCCATTTCGGCGGCGAGGATGAGCGCAAGCGTGGTTTTGCCGAGTCCCGGCGGGCCGTGCAAAAGAATGTGGTCAAGCGCGCGGACTTCGCGCCGGGCGGCACCGGTCATAACGCGGAGGCGTTCGATGGTGCGCGGTTGGCCGGTGAAATCTTCAAAGCGCGGCGGACGCAACGCCGCTTCGAGCGCGGTGTCTTTTTTTTGGGAAAGCTCTTCGTAGGGCGCGGCGTAATTACCGGCGGCGTTCGCCGGCGGTGTTGCCGGTGCGCGGGAAGAATTTTTCGGGGATTGCGAAGAAGCCATTTTTCCCGCGAAGTAAAAATGAAGATGCGCGCGGGGAGAAGCGGAAAACCGCCGGCGGCGTCCCGACGCATAAAATTAACCGCAAAGAGCGCAAAGATCACAAAGAAGGATTTATTTTCGCCGCGATCGAAGGCTGATTTTCCGAAAAGAATTTTCCGGCACATGCGGTTTGCCGGCGATTGTGAACAACCCGTGAATTGCCGGCGGGTTTGTTTGTGAATCCGGCGTGAATGTGTCTCGGTAATTTTTCGTTTTCGCCGGCGCTCGCATCCGCATCTTGCCCGACTTTCTTATGGATAATTTCCCGGGCAAACGAAAATATTCTCCCCGAAAAAAGGACGTGTTCCCGCTTGAAACCGGTCACGTTTCCGAACGTATTCCGCCGCACAATCGTGACGCGGAACAGGGCTTACTTGCGAGTTGCATTCTCGAAGGCGGCGGACGGGTGCTCAACGATTGTTTGGCGGCCAAGGTGACGCCGGCGTATTTTTTCACGGCACCGCACCAGTTGATTTTCGAGGCGATCGTGAAATTGAATTTTTCCGGCACCGGCATCGACGAGATTACGCTTTGCGAAAGTTTGCGCTCCGCCGGTACCCTTGAAGCAATCGGCGGTCCGACTTATATTAACGAGCTGACAAATCGAATCGAGGTGACGACGCATGCCGCGCATTGGTTGGGGATCGTGCGCGAGAAATATTTTCTCCGACAATTGATTTCGACGGCAACGCGGACGGTGGAAATCGCATTCAACCCGACCGGCGATCTGGATCACCTGTTGGATTCGGTCGAAAAAAGTTTTTTCGAAATCAGCCAGGATCGCATTACGGACAGCGCGCAGCATGTCGGCGCCGACGGCGGAACGGTCGATCAGGCGATGGCGATGTTCAACACGATGGTGAACGGGAAGGGTGTTATTCACGGCATTTCGACCGGTTTCCCGGAATTGGATAAAATGTGTTTCGGTTTCCATGCCGGACAAATGATCGTCGTCGCGGCGCGACCCGGTATGGGAAAAACATCCATTGCGTTGAATTTTATCGAAGGGGCGCTTTTCACGAAGGGCAAACGGCCGCCGGCACCGACGCTGATGTTCAGTTTGGAAATGCCGTCGCGCGATTTGGTGATGCGTTTGTTGTCGGCGCGCGCGGGCTTGAACATGCAGCGGTTGCGCGACGGATTTGTCGAAAAAGGGAAAATGCCGGAGGTGGTCGAGGCGGCGGACGAATACAAAAAAATGCCGTTGTTCATCGACGATGCCGGCGGGCAAACGATTTTGGAAATTCGCGCGAAGGCGCGCCGGTGGGTGCAGCAGCAAAAAATTACGGAGCAGTCGTCCGGGTTGATTGTGATCGACTATTTGCAGCTCATTAACGGCACCGATTCGAGCGTTTCGCGCGAGCAGCAAATCGCCGAAGCGTCGCGCAGCATCAAGGCGATGGCGAAGGAATTTAACATCCCGATTGTCGCGTTGGCGCAGTTGAACCGGAAAAACGAAGACGAACAGCGCGCGCCGCGCGTGTCGGACTTGCGTGAATCCGGCTCTATTGAACAGGACGCGGACATGGTGCTGTTGATCGACCGAGTGCGGGGGCGGAAAGTCGCCAAACCCAAGCCGGGCGAACGCGCGGAAGAGGAACCGGAAGAAGAACGCGCCCCCGGTATTTTTAAACGCAAGCTTATCATTGCCAAGCAACGCAACGGCCCCATCGGCGAAATCGACCTCGATTTCCATTCGGCACTGACGAAGTTCATGACGCCGGCGGATTCGCATTTTAAGGTCGGGGCGTAAGGGCTGGAATTTGGGCCGAAGCCGCCGGTGCGCATGAATTGATTATTGCAAACCGGCGCGTCGCGCCTACCGGTGAAGCCTCGTTTTTGTTTAACAAAACCTTTTTTACGTTCGAACCAGCCGGCATCCGCACATGATCCAGTCCGCCAAACCGAGTATTTTCGCGTTCCTTATCGCGTGCGCCGCCGGGATTCCCGGAATTTCCGCTTTCGCGGACGGAGCACCTTCGCCGGAACCGCTTTACATGTCGGCGCCGCCGGTTGTTTCCGAGATTGATTACGCGTTTGAAGGCGCGCGTAAAATCAATGCCGAATCCGCCGCCGCGCACATGCGTTTGAAAGTCGGCGAGCCCTATTTCCAGGAGACGGCGGACGCTTCGATACGGGCACTTTACTCGACCGGTCTTTACGAATACGCCGGCATCGAGCCGGAGCGCCTCGCCGGCAATAAGGTCAAGCTGCGCGTGACGC
This sequence comes from Opitutales bacterium, assembly GCA_031555005.1. Taxonomy (GTDB): domain Bacteria; phylum Verrucomicrobiota; class Verrucomicrobiia; order Opitutales; family UBA953; genus CALNBE01. Next base: position 13,759 of record JAVBUU010000129.1, read on the forward strand.
TGGTTCCCAGAATGTTTGTCCGGCAAATAAAATTTGAGGGAAACCGTGAATGGGAGGCCGACAGCATTTGGAGCGGATTGTCGGACGAAACCGTGATAAAAGTCGGCGATCCGCTCGACGAGGTGCTCGTAAAACGGTCGGTCGAAAAGATAATAAAAAAATACGACAAATATTATCCGTTTACCGAAGTGCGCACGCAAATCATCCGCGATGAGGCGACCGGCGACGCTACGGTGATCTTCAAAATAAACGAAGGCCTTGCCACAAAGGTGGATTCGCTGACTTTCCTCGGGAACGAAAATGTCGCTTCCGACGATCTTCGCCCGGAGATCGAAACTTCCACCTGGGCTTGGACTTTTGATCCGGCGGACTTCCCGCGCGGCCGGTTCGTGAAATTTTCGTGGCTTTCCGGCTACGGGCGTTTTCACAAGGAAGAGTTTCGAAAAGATCTTGAAACGCTCCGCGATTTTTACCGCAACCAAGGCTTTCTTGATGTCGAGATTTCCGATAAAAAAGTTGAAAAACTTTATGTCGAAAAAGACGAAGAGGCGCGAAAAGGGCGCCTCTCGATAACCATTCCGATAAACGAAGGCCGGCGGTATGCGGTCGGCGATATCAAGATTGAGGGCAATGAGCTTGCCGCCTCTGCCCCGCGTTTCAAAAGCGAGGCCGTTTTGAAAGTGCTGGCGGTTCGCCGGCGGGATTTTTCGCGGCCGTATCCGATCGGCGACCGCGTGCTCGACGCCCTGTTCGGCAGCGGCGTTGAAGCGGTCGACCCGCATGAAATCCGCACGAATTTCGATTCCTTGCAGCCCGGTGATTGGTATTCGCCGAAAGCCGTGGACAATGCCGTCGAAAAACTCCGCGATTATTACGGGCAAGTCGGTTACTTGAATTGCAGCGTTGTCGCGACACGGCGGCCGAATCTGGAAACCGGCAAAATCGACCTCGTTTTCCGCGTCGTCGAGCGCAACAAATCTTACGTCAACTCGATCAACATCTACGGCAATACGAAGACGCGCAGCCGTGTCCTCGTGCGCGAACTCGCGCTCACGCCGGGCGAAGTCTTCGACACCGTGCGTATGAAAACGTCCGAGGCGCGGTTGCGAAATACGCACTTTTTCGACTCCGTTCAAGTCACGCACGAGCCGACGAATGTCCCGAATCGCGAAAACATGCGCATCGACGTGCAGGAGGGGCGCACCGGCAGTCTGACATTCGGTGCCGGTTTCAGCACGGTTGAGCAGCTTGTCGGCTACGCCGAATATTCCGAGAGCAACTTCGACATCTTTAACTGGCGCAACTGGTTCCGGGGCGGAGGACAGAAATTTCGCGTCCGCGTTTCCATTGGTAATGTTTCCGGCTCCGTGGAACAATCCTTTGAAGAACCGTGGGCGTTCCAGCGCGACTTGCGTCTCGGCTATAATGCTTATTGGACAACAAATAGTTATGCCTCTGATGACTACGACGTCCAAACGCTCGGCGTGAATTTTTATGCCCGCCGGCGCATTTGGGAAAATATCGAAGCCGGGTTGAGCTACACCATTGAGGAGAAGAGGCTCAAAGACGTCGCTCAAAACGCGCCGAATTTTATTAAGGCCGATGAAGGTTCAAACCTCATCTCGAAAGTCGGGCTGACTTTCTCGCGCGACACGCGCAACGACGCGTTTTTCCCGACTTCCGGGAGCCGGCTTCAACTGTCGCAATACGTTGCCGGCGGACCGCTCGGCGGCGACGTCAATTATTATCAGTTCGAGGCGCGCGCCGCGCAATGGATTCCGATTTTTGATGCCGCGGAACAAACGCTCCAGCTCCTCGGACGCGTCGGCTCCATGGTCGGTTACGGCGGGAATAAACACATCCCGTTTTACGAGAAATTTTACCTCGGCGGCTCCTATGACATGCGCGGCTTTGAATACCACCACGTGGGCCCGTTCGAAGGCGACGAACCGACCGGCGGTCAAACCTACGCCTTTTTCAGCGCCGAATACACCATCAAGATCATTGAACAACTTCGATTTGCCCTCTTTTACGACTGGGGCTTCGTGAACTCGGAGGATTTCGATTTCGGCACCTCGAATTATAACGACAACTTCGGCGTCGGTTTCCGGGTTCTCGTCATGGGTGCCGTCATGCGAATCGACGTGGGCTTCCCGCTCACGACTTCGCCGCAGAACGATGACGGCGTGCGCTTCAACTTTTCCTTCGGCACCGTTTTTTGATTTTTCTTTTTCTTCTCTAAAAACCCGATACACCACCCGTTCATGAAAAAGTTCATTTTCTCATTCATTCTCGCCGTCGCATTTTGCGGCATCGCGCAAGCGCAGCAAAAGATTGCGACCGTCGACATCGCAGCCGTCATGATGAAATATCAGAAGGCCGTTGAGTTGAGAACGCGTCTGGAAGGCGATGCCAAAAACGCGCAATCCGCCCGTGACGAAAAAATTCAAAAACTGCAAGGATTGCGCGGCGAGGCCGAAGCACTCTTTAAGCAGACTAAAGACCCGATCTTGAACGAGCAGGGGCGCAAAGACGTCGAGGCAAAACTGCAAGCAAAGGCCGCCGAGCTTCAGCAGTTCGAACGCGAAGCCACGCAACAAATGCAAACCACGCTGGCCGCGCTCCAATCCCGCGATCAAGCCAACGTGAAGCAACTGTTTGACGACATCCGTCCGACCGTTGCCGCTCTTGCCAAGGAAAAGGGTTTTGACGTCGTCATGCCCCTCGCGGGCCTGCTCTATGCCGACCCGGCCCTCGACATCACCGAGGAAATCGTGAAGCGCCTGAACGCCGCTTTTAAGCCCGAAACGCCGGCGAAATAATTTCTTTTGCCGGAAATGCCCTTGTCCGTGCGACAAGGGCATTTTCTTTTCACCAAGGCGTAAGATTAAAATTAAGAAAATTCGGCCGGTAAAAATGTATTCGAAAAATAAATACACGCTTTCCCCTTCTTAAATCTTAGTTCTTAATTCCCGGTTTCTCTTTCCGATGATCCTTTCCGTTCCCGATCTGCTTAAACTCGTTTCGCCGGCAAAAATCGCCGGCGGCACCCCGGTTGCCGAAATCACCGGCATCGCCGCGCTCAATGACGCGAAGCCCGGCGAGCTTTCGTTCCTCGGAAATTTGAAATACACGCCGGACGTCGCCAAAACCGCCGCAAGCGTAATCCTTTTGCCGCTTGATTATGCCGGCGAACCGGCGGCGAATCAGCTTTTCCTTTTTGTCGAAAACCCGTCATCCGCCCTCGCGCGTATTTGCGCGGACATTGAGCAAAAACTTTGGCCGCGCCCGGCACCCGGCATTCATCCGACCGCCGTCATCGACCCGACCGCCAAACTCGGCAAAAACCTCTGCATCGGCCCGTATTGCATCATCGAAGCCGGTGCGCAAATCGGCGACAACTCCGTCCTCGAAGCCTCGTGCCACATCGGACGCGACGCAATTGTCGGGAACGACAATTGGCTGAAACCGCGCGCAACCGTCGGCGAGTATTGCGTCACCGGCGCGCGCGTGAAGCTCTTTGTCGGTGCTGTTGCCGGCGGCGACGGATTCGGCTTCGAACTCGTCAACGGCGAATTCAAAAAAATTCCGCAAATCGGCAACGTCGTCCTTGAAGACGACGTCGAAATCGGTGCCAACAGCGTCATCGACCGCGCGCGCTTCGCCACCACGCGCGTCGGCAAAGGCACGAAAATCGACAACCTCGTCCAAGTCGGCCACAACTGCCAAATCGGGAAACACTGCATCCTTGTTTCCCAGTCCGGCATGGCCGGCAGCACGATTCTCGAAGACTACGTTTCGCTTGCCGGACAAGCCGGACTTGCCGGCCACCTGCGCATCGGCAAAGGCGCGCGCATCGGCGCGCAATGCGGTGTTCTTGCCGACGTCCCCGCCGGCGAAACCGTGCTCGACTCGCCGGCAGTCCCGCTCCAACACGCCAAAAAACTCATGGTGCTTAAAATGCGTTTGCCGGATTTGTTCAAACGCGTTGACGAACTCGAAAAACAAACGGGAACTAAAAAATAAAAAACAAGACGCGGAATGTATCCGATTTTTAATGACAAATAACCCGTCCACGGAAAATCTCCCGCACTCCTTTTTTAATTCTTAAATTTTAATTCTCAATTTCCGTCATGCCCTCCTGCGATCCCTTGATGAAAATTTTCACCGGCAATGCCAACCCGGCGCTTGCCCGGGAAATCTGCGACCACATCGGCACGCCCCTCGGCTCCGCGACCGTCACGCGTTTTCCGGACGGCGAGACCTTCGCGCAGATTAACGAGAACATTCGCGGCTGCGACGTTTACGCCATTCAGCCTACCTGCAATCCGGCAAACGAGCACATCATGGAATTGCTCATCATGATCGACGCCATGCGCCGCGCCAGCGCACGCCGTATCACCGCCGTCATTCCGTTTTTCGGCTACGCCCGGCAAGACCGCAAAGACAAACCGCGCGTCCCGATTACGGCAAAACTCGTCGCCAACCTCCTCACTTCCGCCGGCGCGCACCGCGTGCTCACGCTCGACCTGCACGCCCAGCAAATCCAGGGATTTTTCGACATCCCGGTGGACCATCTTTTCGCCGCGCCGGTTTTTTATAATTACATTCACAAAAAAGATTATCTCGCGAACGCCACCGTGTTTTCGCCGGACATCGGCGGCATGAAGGCCGCTTCGGCGATTGCGGATTTGCTCGAATTGCCGATCGGTTTTGTCGCCAAACGCCGCACCAGCGCGACGACTGTCGAAGCCACGAGTCTTGTCGGCGACGTGGACGGGCGCGACATCATCCTCGTTGACGACATGACGGAAACCGCCGGCACGCTTGTTGCCGCCGGCAGATTGTTAAAACAGCACGGCGCAAAATCCGTGCGTGCGCTCGTCAGCCACTGCATGCTCGGCGAAGTCGGTTACAAGCGGCTCGAAGAAGGCATCATCGACGAGCTCATCACGACCAATTCCACGCCGGTAACGCCGAACGGATTGCCGATCACCGTGCTTTCCATCGCGGAACTTTTCGGCGATGCCATGACGCGGATTCACGACAACAAGAGCGTGACCGGTTTGTTTAAGGTGAAGGGCTATTGATTCGGCGCGTTCAGGATTTTTTTCTCCTGAACGCTACACGTCGGACACTAAATGCTTGAGCGTTTCCGGCGACACTTCCGTCAGCCGGTGAACGACCGAATGCGCGCCGGTTTCGCGTAATTTTTCCGCCGGATTTGTCGTCGCCACGGCAATCACTTTGAATCCGCCGGCGAGCCCGGCCTCGATGCCGGCAAACGCGTCTTCAAAAACGACGCCCGCGCCCGGCGCGCAACCGACGCTCGCCGCGGCTTGCAAGAAAACATCCGGCGCCGGTTTGCCGCGTTTCACGTTTTCGCTCGTCACGATGCCGGCAAAAAAATCGCCGAGTCCGAGCAGGCGCATCGCCAGATCGATATTCGCGCGATGCGTGGAAGAACCGACCGCGCACGGAATGTTCTCGTGCCGCAGCTCTTCGAGCAGTTCGCGCACGCCCGGCAACGGCGCCAATCCGCCGGCGGCGACGATGTCGCGGTAAAGCGCCTCTTTGCGATTGGCGAGGCGCGCGATTTTTTCGGCGTCGCCGGTGTCAGCCCAACGCAAAATTTCCGGACTGATAAATTCGTTTTTTCGCCCGAAACCCCGCTTAAAATGGCCTTCCGGCAGCGACAGTTTTTCTTCGTCGGCGAGCATTTCCCAACTGCGTTCGTGCGCGGCGGACGAATCGACAATGACTCCGTCCCAATCAAAAATGGCGGCAAATTTCATGTGCCGGCAGTAAGCGGTTTTTCGCCGGCGAATAAATCCGAAAAACCGGCAATCTTTCGCGATGCGCGGCGAGGAAAACTTTGCCGCAAAAGGGCACAAAGGAGCGCAAATGATTTTCGGTTTCGCATGTCCGCCGTGATCTCCTGTTTAAAAAGTTGCCGGTATTGCCGGCGACGTTTCCTTTTGCGCCAACCTTTCAAGATTTAAAAAAAATGACCGACACACTTCCTCTCGCAACGCAAGCGCGCGACGCCGGCAAATTGCTTCCGGCGGCCTTCGAAAATTTGTCCGAATGGATTAACGCAAAATTTTTGCCGGATTGGGCGCTCGCGTCGCTGAGCGAACTCGCCGCCGCCGGCGCGTGGGAAGAGCTCAACGACAGGTTTTTCAAAAAACTCGCTTTCGGCACCGGCGGCATGCGCGGACGCACCATCGGGCGCGTCGTTTCTTCTTTGGAAAAAGGGGAAAAATACGCGG
>JAVBUU010000090.1:0-3811 GCA_031555005.1 Opitutales bacterium
TTCGAGCAATTCGCTCCACCGGCGAATGCTGTCAACCGAGGCCTGCAACATTTTCGCGAGCGACGAGTAATTCACGACGCCGGCGGCTTGTTCCGCGAGAAACGTGCCGAGCGCATCCGGTTGCGAAATTTCGCGGACTGCAGCGAGATCGCGCAATTCTTCGCGCAAAATTTGATCGCGTTGCAGCCGGCTCCATTGCCGGTGAAAGCGCGACGATGCTTTTAAGAACGGCTCCGGAAAGCCGCCGAATTGCAGCAATTGCGCAAGCGTATCGCCGGAGATTTTTTTCGGGGCGCGCAAAAAATGATCTTTCAACGGCGCGCCTTCGAGCTCGCCAATCGACAACGGGTGCACGCGGTAATTCAAATAGCGACCGCGCAAACTGTCGCCGGAACGCTTGTAAAAATCAAGCTTGGCGCTGCCGGTGACCGCGATTTTCGCCCGCGTACCGTATTTGTCGAAAAAGCCTTTCAGCGTATTTTTCCAACGCGCGTATTTGTGAATCTCGTCGAATGCGATCAGCGGTTTTCCGGCGCGCATCCGGTCCAAATCAAAATTCTTCGCGAGCGCGTCGGCGCCGGTAAGAAAGATGCGGCGGTCAGCTGGATCGTCCCAATTAAAATACAATTTTTCCGGCAGCGATTGCAGCAACGTCGTTTTCCCGACTTGGCGCGGGCCGGACAAAAACGCCATTTGCCGGTGGAGCGAAAAATGCTCTTCGAGGACGTTTTGATAAATTCGATTCATCCGACTAATTTACGACGAATCGTAAAATAGTCACGACCAATTTACGACGAATCGTAAAATAGTCCCATCCGTAACCGCTGTGCCGCCCTACTCTGCCGGCAGCGTCGCATACGGCGATTCGCGCAAACGGACGGGCTCGCGTTTCGTCAGCAGCAGGAACCATTGCCGGATGCTGATGCCGAGCACCGTCAGCACCAAAATCAAAAACAGCGCGGTCACGCCGGCGTTCAGGTAATTGGTCGCAATCAACCGTTCCGCCGTCGCAACGTCGGTGACGCCGGCGGCAGCGATTTTTCCGCGCAAAATTTCCGCCGCCTTTAAAAATCCGACACGCGCGTCGCCGCTGAAAATTTTCAAATAACCGGCGGAAAGCGTCACCGCGCACAGCCACAGCAACGGCAAAACAGTCGCCCACGCGTAGCGCGCTTTGCCGGATTTTATCAAAACCGTCGTGCCGAACGAAAACGCCAGCACCGCGAGTAATTGATTCGCAACGCCGAAAATCGGCCACAGCGAGTTGATGCCGCCGAGCGGATCGACGACGCCCTGATAAAGAAAATAACCCCACGCGCCGACGAACAGCAAACTCGCGATCCATGCGCCGGCGCGCGAGCGCGGATTGCCGAGCGGCCGCCAAACCGTGCCGAGCAAATCCTGCACAAGAAAACGCCCCACGCGCGTACCCGCATCGACCGTCGTTAAAATAAACAACGCCTCGAACATAATCGCGAAATGATACCAAATGGACTTCGCCGCCTTGCCGGAAAAAACGTCGGAAAGCATTTCCGCCATGCCGGCCGCGAACGTCGGCGCACCGCCGGCGCGCCCGATCATCGTGTGTTCGCCGAGCTCGTCGGCGAGTTTCGCCATCTGCGCCTCCGTCACCGGATAACCGAGCGCCGTGACTTGCGCGACGACATCCGTCGGCGCGCCTTTCATATTGATCGCGAAATATTCGCCCGGATCCATCGCACAGGCCGCGACAAGCGCCATCACGCCGACGAGCATTTCCGTAATCATCGCGCCGTAGCCGATAACGCGAATGTCTTTTTCGCCGGAAATAATTTTCGGCGTCGTGCCGGACGACACGAGCGAGTGAAACCCGGAAACCGCCGCGCACGCGATCGTGATAAAACAAAACGGAAACACCGGCCCGGCGAGCACCAGCCCCGAGCCGTCGATGAACCGCGTGAGTGCCGGCATTTTTAAATCCGGCGCGAGCACGATAATCGCCGCACCGAGCAACGCGACCGCACCGATTTTCATGAACGTGCTCAAATAATCGCGCGGCGCGAGCAACAGCCAAACCGGTAAGACGCTCGCCGCGAGTCCGTATCCGATAATCCAATACGCGAGCGTCGTGTCGCGCAGCATGAAAAACGGTTCCAACGGCGAACCCTGCAAAAACTTTCCGGCAATGACCGATGCCAACAACGCCGCCACGCCGAGCGCGCTCACGAGGCCGATCTTGCCCGGCGTCCAAAATCGCAGCGCGCACCACATCAACATCGCGATCGGCATCGTCGCCGCGATCGTGAAAAGCCCCCACGGGCTTTCGGCGAGCGCCTTCACGACGACGAGCGCAAGCACCGCCAGCAAAATCACCATGATCGACACAATCGAAATCAGCGCGACGAATCCGGCCGCCGGCCCCGTTTCCTCGCGAATCATTTGCCCGAGGGATTTTCCGCCGCGCCGCACCGAGCAAAACAAAATCACCGAATCATGCACCGCGCCGCCGAGCGTCGCGCCGACAAGCATCCACAACAATCCCGGCAGATAACCGAATTGCGCCGCGAGCACCGGCCCCACAAGCGGCCCCGGTCCGGCAATCGCCGCGAAATGATGCCCGAAAACAACCCACCGATTCGTCTTCACGAAATCGCGCCCGTCCTCGTGCGTCACCGCCGGCGGCGCGCGAAAGTGATCCGTCGTCAACACCTTTGCGAGCAACCATGCCGAGTGAAACCGGTACGCGACCGCAAACACGCAAACCGACGCGACGATAATCCAAAGCGCACTGACGTTTTCTCCGCGCGCCCAAGCCAAAAAGCCGAGCGAAAAAACACCGGCAAACACCACCGCGCTCCACGCCAAGATTTTTGCCGGTGCCGGAATTTTAACGAAAGAAAACGAATTGCCGAAGCGCATGATTTTCCAGTCACCGTAAAAACGTGAAATAAATCTTAAAGCGTTTTCGAATATGGCGGTTCACAATAATTCGGAGAAAAACTGCTTCCGGCGAAACAGAGAGTCTCGCTCCCGTAAGACCGCTCGGCTTGACGAGCGCCGCGTTGCCGGAAAATATTTCCGCCATGGAAACACGCGCGACACGACCGCCGGCACCGGAAAACGAAATCACCGTCTCGCGCGCCGAAATCGGCGATGCGGAAGAAATTCTCGCGCTGCAAAAAACAGCCTTTCGCAGCGAAGCCGAACTGCACGGAAACTGGGAAATCGAGCCGCTGAAGCAAACGCTCGAATCGCTGCGCGCCGATTTTCGCGAGCAGGTTTTCTTAAAAGCCGTCTGCGAAAATAAAATCATCGGCTCCGTAAAAATAAAAGACTGCGGCGCATTTTGCCGGCCCGGAAAATTGATTGTGTCGCCGGCCTTCCGAAATCGCGGACTCGGACGCCGACTAATGGCGGAAGCTGAAAAAATTTTCCCGGCGGCAACGCGGTTTGAACTTTTTACCGCCGCCGGCAGCACGCAAAACATCCGGCTCTACGAATCACTCGGCTACACGAAACGCGAAGAATTTTCCGACGGCGAAAATCCCGGCCTGGTGCTGGTGCGCATGACAAAAACAATTACCGGCGACGCGCAAGTTCACTGAAATACCGCCGGCCGAGCGTGCCGGCGTTTTCGCGAAGCCAATCGGAAAAACGCGTCGGCGCGGTCGGAGCCGCCGGCGTTGACAATAAATTCGCGGTCAGCCCCGCAATTTCTTCACGCGTAATCACGACATCGTTTTTCCAAAAACTTAAAATTTTTCCGCAAAAATAACCGATCTCCGGCGACATCGAAAACGTCCGCCGCTCGCAACCGATCGCCCTTCCGATA
>JAVBUU010000047.1:0-6459 GCA_031555005.1 Opitutales bacterium
GGCGGCGGAAAAAATCCTTCCGACGAGCACGAAAAACCTCGATTTGATTCCGTCCGAAGTGGACATGGCGGCCATCGAAGCCGAGTTGCTGCAAAAAGAAAATTACCTCGTGCAGCTGAAAAAAATCCTCGAACCGCTGAAGACAAGCGGCCGGCACCGCGCCATCGTCATCGATTGCCCGCCGGCACTCGGCATGTTGTCGATGAACAGCCTCGTCGCCGCAGACCACTTGCTCATCGCGCTGCAATGCGAATATTTGGCGATGGAAGGGCTTTCGCAAATTTTGAACGTCGTGAATCAACTGCGCGACGCCGGCATCAACCCGAATCTGACCGTCGGCGGCATCGTGATGACGATGTATGATCTGCGCACGAATTTGTCCCGGCAGGTCGTGGCGGAAGTCCGGCAGCATTTCCCGAAGCTGGTTTTCAACGCGATGATTCCGCGCAGCATTCGCCTCGGCGAAGCGCCGAGCCACGGCAAAACGATTTTCGATTATGACCCGCTTTCGCCCGGCGCCGTCGGCTACGAATCGCTTGCTAAGGAAGTGATCAAGCGGTTCGGGTTAAAGCAAAGTTAACCACGGATAACACCGATGACACGGATGTTTTGTTTAATAATTTTGTAGTTAAAAAATAACTACATCCTTATTTTGACGGGGAAATTTTATAAAAATCATCTGCGTGAATTTTCATCCGTTTCATCCGCTTAATCCGTGATATCCGTGGTTAAAAAATAAAAGAATTTCCTCTGTGAACCTCCGTGTCCTCCGTGGTTAAAAATATCGCCGAGATTTTGCCGTTTGATGCCGGCGGACGCGCTTACACTTACGCGGTGCCGGAGACGCTCGCCGGCAAAGTAAAAGTCGGGCAACTCGTGCGCGTGCCGCTCGGAAATTCCACGCGCGTCGGCGTTGTTTCGAAAACCGAATTACCGGCGGATGTTGTCGCCGAAATTCCGCCGGCGAAGCTCCGGAATATTTTGCAGATTATACAAGAAACGCCGGTGCTTACCGAAGACTTGTTCCGGCTCATGTATTGGATTTCCGGATACTACGCCGCGCCGCTTAATTCGGTTTTGGAAACATTGTTGCCGGCGGCGATTCGCCAAGGCGTGCGCGCCGTCGTCAAACACTCGCTTTCGCTGCCGGAAAAACTCGATGCCGCCGCGCTCGAAAAACTTCGCCGGCGCGCGCCGAAACAAGCCGCGCTTTACGAATTTCTCGCCGCGCAAACCGTGCCGGTCGACCGCGCGACGACGCTCAAAGGCCTTGGCATCGCCGCCGGCACTTGCGACGCGTTGATCGACGCCGGCGTCATTTGCGAAACCTCCGCGAACGTCGAGCGTGTCGCCTACGAAGACGATTTGGGCGAATCCGAATTTATCGCCGCCGAAGCGCCGGTGCTCAACGCCGAACAGCAGGCTGCGCTCGACGAAATTTTGAAAAAAATCGCCGCCGGAACATTCGCCGTGCATCTGCTGCACGGCGTCACCGGCAGCGGAAAAACCGAAGTTTACATCGGCGCGATTCGCGAAGTTTTGCGCCAAGGCGGGTCGGCGATTTTTCTCGTGCCGGAAGTCGCGCTCACGCCGCAAACCGTCGGACGCCTCCGCCGGCGCTTGGCGGATGCCGGAACGCGTGTCGTCGTGTGGCACAGTCACCTTTCCGCCGGCGAACGCCACGACGCCTGGCTCGCGATGGCGCGCGGCGAAGCGCGGCTCGTCGTCGGCGCGCGCTCGGCGGTTTTTGCGCCGCTGCCGGCGCTGAAACTTATCATCGTGGACGAAGAGCACGAGCCGTCTTACAAGCAAAGCGAGACGCCGCTCTACCACGGGCGCGATGTCGCCGTTTACCGCGCGCGGCTCGCCGACGCCTTTTGTTTGCCCGGCTCGGCGACGCCTTCGCTCGAAACGCTGTGGAACGTCCGCGCCGGCAAATACGGCGTCAGCCGGCTGCTCGCGCGCATCGACAACCGCGCCATGCCCACGCTGCGCATTCTCGACATGAAGCGCGAGGTGCTGCACTCCGGCGGCCAAACCGTGCTCTCTCGCCCGCTCACGGACGCGCTCCGGCAGCGCATCGAACGCGGGGAGCAAAGCATTTTGTTTCTCAACCGGCGCGGTTTTTCGCGTTCGTTGCTGTGCCCCGAGTGCGGCCACGTCGCCGGCTGTCCGCATTGCAGCATCGCGCTCACTTATCACCGGACGGACGAAACGCTGCGCTGCCACGGCTGCGGCTTCGTGCAACCCGCGCCGGCGTCGTGTCCCGAATGTCGGTCGCCGAAAATCCGTTGGCGCGGCACCGGCACGCAAAAACTCGAAGACGTTTTGAAAACCGTTTTGCCGCACGCGCGCGTCATGCGGCTCGACGCCGACACGATGCAGCGGAAAAATCTTTTCCGGCACGTGCTCGCGGATTTTCGCAAAGGCAAACTCGATATTTTGCTTGGCACGCAAATGCTCGCGAAAGGCCTCGACTTCCCGAACGTCACGCTCGTCGGCATCGTCGATGCGGACATCTCGCTGCACGTTCCGGATTTTCGCGCGGCGGAGCGCACGTTTCAATTGCTCGTGCAAGTCGCCGGTCGCGCCGGTCGCGGCGACAAATCCGGCGAGGTTTTTGTGCAAACATTCACGCCGCACGTCGCGCCGATTCAGTTCGCGAAAAAGTCGGACTTCGACGGATTTCTCGACGATGAAATGGCGCAACGCCAAGAGCACGGTTATCCGCCGGCGCGCCGGTTGATCCGGCATTTATTCCGCGGACGCAACGCCGAGAAAGTGGCGTTTTACGCCGAGGGCTGGATAAAATTTTTGGAAGAGCACGCGCCGGGGCTTGTGGAAGTGCGCGGCCCGGCACCGTGTCCGTTGGAGCGGTTGCAAGATCATTACCGGTGGCAAGCGTGGTATTTTACCGGCAAAGTCGTTGAAGCCGTCGCGCGCATTCAGGAACTCCGACAACAATTTGTTTTCGATTCCGAAATCGCAGAAACGCTCGATGTCGATGCGGTGGATTTGGTGTGAATGTTGACAATGAATTAAACCTGACCAGACTTGGTTTAATTCAAAAGGAAAAACCATGAAAACCGTTAACATCCAAGCCGCAAAGACGCATTTGTCCCGGCTTCTCGAAGAGGTTGCCGGCGGCGAAGAAGTAATTCTCGCCAAGGCCGGCAAGCCCGTCGCAAGGCTGATTCCGTTTACGCCGGCGCGTGCGCCGAGGGTCGGCGGCCAACTGAAAGGTAAGATTTGGGAAGTCGCCGATTGTTGGGACCCGGATGACGATTTGCTCGATTTAAGCTCGCCCTTGTTACCGACAATCCCGGCTTCGAAAAAGCAACGCTCACCCGTGAAACGAACCAAAAATGAAAATTCTCGTCGATACGCACATTCTCATTTGGTGGCTTGATAATCCGACAAAAATTCCGCCCCGCATTCGCGAAGCAATTCGAGAACCGGAGAACGATGTGTTTTTCAGTGCCGCGTCGATTTGGGAAATCGCGTTGAAGATTGCGAAAAAACAACTGCGTATGCCGGAGTCGTTTCCGGCGGCATTAAAGTCTGCCGGTTTTTCGGAATTGCATGTAGTCTCTAAGCATGCGCTCGCCGCCGCAAACTTGCCGGCAATTCACGGCGATCCTTTCGACAGAATTCTTATCGCCCAAGCCCGCGCCGAAGGAATGGTTTTCGCAAGCATTGACCAAGTCGTTGCTCGCTACAACGTGCCTTTGATTTGAGACGCGAATCGGATTTTTTGCGCGTAAGTGGGAATCGAATGACTCATTCGTTGCGGTAAACTTCTTAATTGCAGGTGCCGCGCTCCGCTCGTGAACTTAATTCTTACTTTTTAATTTCCCGCCATGCTCATCGACTCGCATTGCCATTTGGATTCTTTTGCGCGCGCCGGCACGTTGCCGGATGTGCTCGCGCGCGCCGATGACGCCGGTGTGCCGGAAATTATTTGCGTCGGCACGGACGTGAGCGACTGGGGGCTTTATCGCAACTTGGCGCACGATTATGCCGGCAAGATTCATTACACGGTCGGGCTGCATCCGTGTCATGTCGATGAGGCGTGGCACGATCAAGTCGCGGCGTTGACGCCGTGGTTTGCGGATTCGGTTTTGCCGGTCGCGCTCGGCGAAATCGGCTTGGATAATTTTCATTTGCCGAAAGATCCCGACGAGGCGGCGGCGGTAAAATCTTATCAGGAGGCGGCGTTTCGCGCACAGTTGGAAATCGCGTTTCAGCTTGATTGCACGGTCGTGATTCACTCGCGCAACGCGTTTCCGGATTGCATGCGGATGATCGACGCGAGCGGCGTCGATTGGAAAAAAATCGTTTTCCACTGTTTCAGCGAGGGCGCGGACGAAATGCGCGAAATCAACCGGCGCGGCGGGCGCGGGTCGTTCACCGGCGTGCTGACTTATCCGAAAGCGGAAAATGTCAGGCAGGCGGCGTTGGCGCAGGGGTTGGAGCGTTTTATGCTCGAAACGGATTCGCCGTATTTATCGCCGCAACCGGTGCGCGGCAAGCCGAACGAGCCGGCACTTATGCGGCATACGGCGGAGGCCGCCGCGAAATTGTTCGGCGTGAGTTTTGAGGAATTGGCAAAAATTTCCGAAAAAAACACGCGTGCGTTTTTCGGGATTTAACGCCGGTTGCCGGCGGCGGTTTTCCGAAAATTATTTTTTCGAAGCACCGCCGTCCGCCTTGAAATTTATTTTCATGACGTAAGAGCAGGTGTGGTCGTCGCCGTCGAGGTTGACGCCGGAGGGGCCGTAAAAATACGCGGGCTTGCCGGCGAGCATCAGAATGCCGGGGCGTTCGAATTTAAAGGCACCGCCGTAAAGATGACTTGCACGTGAGGTATCGATGTTTTTGGCGTAATCGGTGGTGTTGAGGAATCCGATTTTGGCGTCGGCCAATTTGAAATCGGTCGGAGTGTCGGAGGCCCAAAGGATGCCGCGGCCGCCTTTGCCGGTGTGCGTGCCGTAGTTGTCGTTGGTGAGAAGATAATATTTTTTCCCGATCATGAAGGCGTTGGCGTCTTCGATGTAGTCTTTGTTGTCGGTGCAGGGGGCGTCGGAGAGCGTATAGGGGCCTTCCAATTTGTCGGCGACCGCGTAACCGTAGCGGCTGTCGCGTTGTTGGGGTGAGGCTTTGAAATAGATGAAATATTTGCCGGAAACGGGGTCGGCGATGAATGCCGGATTGTCCATCGCCCACGCTTTGTAGGTCCAGTGTTTGGGATCCGGCGAGGGTTTGAACATGAGACCTTTGTCGCCTTCGAGTTTCCAGGGGCCGTTGAGCGATTTGGCGGTCGCGAGCGCGGTCAGCATTTTGCCGTCGCCGCCGGGGCGCCGGTCAAACGAGATGAAGAGCAGCAGGTATTTGTTGCCGACTTTTCCGATGAAGGGATTGTGGATCGAATTGAGCCACGGCGCATCGGGTTTTGCCGGGATCGCGAGGTCGTGAAAACGGAACGGGCCTTCGGGCTTTTTGCCGACGTAGTGCGCGATTTCGGAATGAGTCATCCAGCCGCCCATGCCGTGTTTTTTCGGCCAGCGGGAACAGAAAAGGTGAATCTTTCCGTCGTCGGATTGAATCGGGGAGGTGCACCAAACGTAGTAATCCGGATCGTCAACCGCTTTGCCGATCCAGGTCATGTCGGCGGTTTCCGGCGCCAATGTCGTGACCGGCGCACCGGCATTGACGGCGTCGGGGTCTTGCGTTTGCGCGTTGCCGGCGACGGTTGTGCCGATGCAGGCTGCGATAGCGAAGAGAATAGAAAGGAGTTTCATTTCAACCGGCTTTTCTCATTCGCAGCGGACACCGGCAATCAAAAATCCCCAAGGCGCGATTGCCGGTGCCGGCAATGTTCAGATGTGTTTCGAATCGTCGGCGTTTTTCACGGCGTAGCCGGAGTCCTGACGGTCGTGATTCACTTTGTTCTTTTTCAGATAAGCTTGGTAAACGTCTTCCGGCGTCATGCCGAGGACTTGGGCAATCGAAACAAGGAAGTGGAACAAATCGACGACTTCGACTTTTGCGTTTTGCTCGTCGAATTTTTGATATTTCGCCCACCATTTCCACGGCACGGAGTCGATAAGTTCCGCGATTTCCTGCTGCATGGCGCGCGTGTAGTTGAGCACCCATTTGGCTTTTTCCTCGTCGCTGATGCCGGCCGTTTTGACGCCGATGCGGTCATTGAGCGCGGCTTGCATTTCAAAGATGTGTTCCAGTTTGTCCATGGGGGTGGGAGTAAAAGAAGGTTTCGCGGGGCAGGGAAGCGGATTTTTTGATTTCGTCGCAACCGGCGCGTGTTTTTCACCGGGGCGTTTTTTTTCCGCGTTTTCCGGATTTTCCGTAGTGCACCGGGCGCTGCGTGCCGGCGGGTTTTTCGCCTTTGAGAATCGCAATTTGATCGCGCAATAACGCCGCGCGTTCGAACTCCAAATT
>JAVBUU010000149.1:0-20939 GCA_031555005.1 Opitutales bacterium
CAAGCTCGCGCAAACTCATCGGCGGCCAAGTCGAAGACATCATCGGCGAACGCGGCGAAGCCACCGCCGAACGCCTCGACTTCATCCACCACAACAAAACCTCCGCGCTCATCGCCGCCTCGATAACAATGGGCGTTCGCCTCACAAACGCGCCCGCCGGCGCCGTCGAAAAAGCGCACGAAATCGGCATGAACGTCGGCCTCGCCTTCCAAGTCATCGACGACATCCTCGACGTCACGAGCGACGCCGCCACGATGGGCAAGCCCGTTAACGCCGACATCGATAACAAAAAAATCACTTACCCGCGCCTGCACGGACTCGAAGCCTCGCGCAAAAAAGCGCACGAGTTGACGGAAAACGCCATTCGCCTTTGCAACGAACTCGGCGGCAAAAGCGACTTCCTCGTCGCGCTCGTCCGCAGCATGGAACACCGCATTAAGTAAGCGGGTTTTCCGATTATTTCACGGGAAGGCATCGACGGCATTTAAGATGGGTGAAACGCGCGAATCGCCGGCAAACATTCCCGACATGAATTTCGACTTGGTGCGCAAATACAACGTGCCGGGGCCGCGCTACACCTCGTATCCGACCGCGCTTCAATTTTCCGAAACAATCGCGCCGGCGGCGTTAATCGACGAAGCGAAACGCGATTTTGCCGGTGAAAAAGAAATATCGCTCTACGTCCACTTGCCGTTTTGCGAATCGCTCTGCCGGTATTGCGCCTGCAACACGATCATCACGACGAAGCACGACGAAGCGGCGGAATACCTGAATTATTTGGCGAAAGAAATTTCGCTTTGGACAAAAATGTTTTCGCGCCGGCAACGCGTCGGCCAACTCCACTTCGGCGGCGGCACGCCCACCTTTCTGCGACCGGCGGAAATCGAAAAACTCGGCGCCATGCTGCACGCCGCGTTTGATTTTGCCGGCGACGCGGAAATCTCCGTCGAAATCGACCCGCGCCGCCTCACGCGCGAACACGTCGCGGCTTACCGGAAAATCGGCGCGACGCGCGCCTCGCTCGGCGTGCAGGACTTCGACGCCAAGGCGCAAAAATCGATTCATCGTATCCAAAGTTTGGATACGACCGAAACCGCCGTTCGCCTCCTGCGCGACGCCGGCTACGCCTCCGTCAATTTCGATTTGATTTACGGCCTGCCGCATCAAACCGAAGAAACATTTTCGCGCACGCTCGACGCCGCGCTGAGCCTCTCGCCGGACCGCCTCGCCGTCTTCAGCTACGCGCACGTCCCGTGGATAAAACCGGCGCAAAAAATCCTGGAACGCGAAGGCGCGCTGCCGACGCCCGAGCAAAAACTGGTCTTGTTGAAACTGATCATCGAACGGCTCACCGGCGCCGGTTACGAAAACATCGGCATGGATCATTTTGCCAAACCGACCGACGAACTGGCAATCGCGCGGCGAAACGGGAAACTGCACCGGAATTTTCAAGGCTACTCGACGCGCGCCGGCCTGTCGCTGCTCGGCCTGGGCGTCTCTTCCATTTCGCAAACGGATAAAAGCTTCCGGCAAAACGAACGCGAATTGCCGGCGTATAAAGCGCGCCTCGACGCCGGCGAGCTGCCGGTCGCCAAAGGCGTTTTCCTGAGCGACGACGACCGCCGGCGACGGGAAATCATCATGAAAATCATGTGCGGCTCCGCGCCGGATTCGGACTTGGAAAACGAATTCCCGGCGGAACGCGAAAAACTCCGCCCGCTCGAAGCGGACGGCCTGGTAAAAATTGAAAACGGACGGTTAACCATATTGCCGGCCGGTCGCCTGTTCGTGCGCAACATCGCGATGGTTTTCGACACGTATTTACAATCCGCCGCAGGGCGGCATTCCAAAACCGTGTAACGCCGCTCACCCGGCGTCCGGGGCGTTCGACTCTTTTCCCGCCGTCTCTTTTGCCGGGGCTTTCGGCGCCGCCGCGCCGTCGCCGTAAAGCGTCGCGAACGACTTCGTTTTCCAATGCAGCACAATCGTCAACCAGCGCACGAGCAGCATTAACCCGATGCACAAATACGCCGCCGAAGGCGCGTGCATCCCGCCGTGCTTCAGGAGCAACACATAGGCCGTCGCGCCGAAAATCGCCACCAACGCGTAAAATTCGCCCGGCCGGAAAATCATCGGCTCTTCTTTCGTGCAAATGTCCCGCAACAAACCGCCGCCGACCGCATTCACCGCGCCGACCAAAATTGCGCCGGGCGCCGAGATGCCGGCCGAAAGCGCCTTCGTCGCACCCCACACCGCGTATGCCGCAAGCCCCACGGCGTCCATAATCGAGACGATGCGCCCCATCCGATGCAAATTATTCCGGAAAAGAACACCGATTGCCGAGGCCGCCGCGACCAACAACAAATACAATTCGTGGTTCACGACCGCCGGCGGCCCGTTTTGAATAAAAATACCGTCGCGCAAAAACGCACCGCCGATCGCCGTCACCAATGCGAGAAAGAAAATGCCGACAACATCGTAACCGCGCCGCACTCCGACAAGCGCGCCGGAAATGCCGACAAAAAAAGTCGCCGAAAAATCAATCCACAGGGGCAATAAAAATTGTTCGGAGTGCATCGGGGTAATCGCGAAAGGCACGCATAGAAACCTTTTTTCGAAAGGCGGAAAGACGAATCGCGCGCCGGCCGCCGTTTCCGCATCGCGCGCTTGCGCGAAAAGCAATGCCCGGCACGATGGGCGGACGCATGAGTAAACTCACGAGGAGAATTTTGAAGACCGCCGGCGGTTGCGCCGCGGTTGCCGGTATCGCGCTCGGCGCGTCCGCTTTTTACTTCACGCGCCCCGCCGTTCAAAAAAACTTCGTCCTCAAAACGCTCGAAGACCGGGGCATCCCGGCAAAAATCGACTCCGTGCGCATCGGGCTCGGCGGCACGCTCGCGCTCTCCGGATTTTCCCTCGACCTGCCGGCGGGGCGCGTGACATGCGATTCCGGCGAAATCGATTTCTCCGTCCTTTCCCTCCTGCAAAAACGAATCGAGATCAATTCACTGACTGCCGACGGACTCTCTTTCGATCTGACTCAACAGACGCCCGCCGGAGAAAACGCGCCGGAAAAAGACGCATCCGCCGGCGCGCCGCAAACGCAAGAGAAACCGGCAGGCCTCGTTTTCGCGATAAAAGACGCCCGTCTCGCCGGCACCGCAAAACTCGCGGACGGGAATGAATTTTCCTACACGCTCAAAGGCATAAAAATCGACTCCGCCTCCGGCGGCGAAATCTTTCTCGACCTCAAAGAAAAAGCCGCGCCGGAGCGCTCGCTCGCACTCAATACCGCCTTTGTTTTGCGCAAAAAACCGGCTTCCGCGCCGCAAACACTCGACGACCTCCTCGCCGCCGACCCGGCGTTCGTTTTGACCGGCACCTTGAAAAACGGCGCATACGGCACGCTCGCATTGACCGCCGACGGCGATTCCGCCGACGGCACAAAAAAATGGACCGCCCGAATCGCGACCCCCGCCGGCAAATCCGTTTTTGAAACAACCGGCAACGCAACATCCGGCGGTCTTGTCGACGCACGGCTGAAAATTGATCTGGATACGGACATGCTGCCGTTCCTCGGGGATTTTCGCGAACTCCCGCACGTCAAAATCGCCGGCGACGCGACAGTCAAAGGCGGCGGCTCCGCCCCGATCGCAGGCAAATTTTCGTTCGCCGGCGACATACGGGAACTCGCGCGCTTTGCCGGAAAATCCGGCGACATTCCGGCGATGAAATTCGAGCTGGACGCCGACGGGAGCGCGACGCGGCACACCGCCGCCCTCAACAAATTTTCCTTCGCGCTCCGCGACGCGGCAAACGAAACGCTTGTCGCCCTGCGCACGAAAAAAACCCTTTTCGCCGCGACCGCCGGCGGCACGCCGAAACTCCTCGACGCAACCGGAACGCTTGCCGTTTGCACAATCGGCAAGCTCCCTGCCGCGCTCGCCAACGCCTTCCTCCCCGATCCGGCAAAACACCTCGAAATCAAAACCGGCACGCTCGACGCCGAACTTGTCCTCGAAGCCGAGGACGCCGAAAACTTCCGCCTGATTTCTAAACAACCGGTCAGGCTCTCGGATTTTTCAGCCTCCTCCGCCGGCGCGCCCTGCGTCGAAAAAATCGACGGCACGGCACCGGTCATTTTCCGCTTCGGAAAAAATCGCCGGCATTTTGAAATCCTCGACATCGCCCTGACCGCCGCCGGCGGGCTCCCGCTGCTCAACGCGACGGCGCGGGCCGAAGCCGCCGGCGACGGCGCAGTCGATTTTTCGATGAACGCCGTCGCCCGCTGCGACGCACTCGCCGTACAGCCCGCATGGGAAAAAATCCTCAGCGGCGTCGCCGGCCAAGACTGGCGCATCCGATTCGCCGCCGCCGGCAACGCCAAAGACGGACTGCTCCTGAAAACCGCCGAAATTTCTGCCGGAAAAGGAGACGGCCCCGCACACTTTACCGCGAAAAATCTCCTGCCGATCGACACCGCGAATCCCGGCAAAAACGAGGGGAAGCCCGTTGCACGCATCGATGCCGCCGGCATCCCGCTCGCGACGGCGACGCCGTTTCTCGCCGGCGCAACGCTCGACGGCACTGCAACCGGCACGGTTCTGCTCACGAAAAATCCCGCCGGAATCACCGTCGAAACCCAATCCGGTAAACCCGTCTCGCTGCGCAACGTCTCCTTTTTCGACGCAAACAAAAAACCGTTTCTGAAAGATTTTTCCCTCGACGGGAATGTCGCGGTTAACGTCGCAACCGACAATTCGAAGGCGTGGTCAATTAATGTCGCCGACGCCAAAATGAATGCCGGCGCCGGCAGCGCGCTCGCCGGCGCGCTTGCGATAAAGTGCGACGCGAACGGCCCGGAGAAACTGACCGCCGACCTCGCCGGCGACCCCTCGAACCTGCTCCGGCAACCGTTCCTCCTCGGCAAAGATTATGTCAAATCCGCCGAATTGTCGTTGAAAGGCGAATACACGCGCACCGGCAACTGCGATGTCTCGCTGCTCTTGGAAAACGTAAAAACCGCAGAAAACGAACCGCCGGCGATAAAAACCCTGCGCGCCTCACTCCTCGGAAACATCGGTCCCAAGGGCGGAAAACTCAAAATGCCCGTCGTCCTCGAAGGCGAAAAATGCAGCGACCTCACCGCCGACATCACCGTCGGCGAAACACGAAAACTCAATATTGATCTCCGCGGCGACACACTGAATGCCGACGATTTTCTGAAAATCGCGGCCGCGCTTTCCGGCGAAAAAGAACCCGCGCCGAAAAAACCGGAAACGGGCGAACCGGCGACCGGACCGGAAGCAAAACCGGCGCACGTTGCGTCACCCGGCAACACGCCCGCCCGGCGAACCCTCGAACTCGATTTGACCGCCGCCGTCCGGCAACTCCTTGTTTCGAATCTCGCATTCACGGATTGCGCCGCCGAAGCGCACATTGACCCGACAACGGCAATACTGTCCAAACTCTCCGCCAACGCCGCCGGCGGAACCGTCGCCGGCGACGCACGGCTCGACTTTAACACCGCCGCGCCCGAGACACCCTGTCGGCTTGCCGGTAAAATCGATTTCGAAAATTTCGATTTCGAACAAGTACTCCGCGCCGGCAACCCCGCGGCAACCAAGGTCATCAACGGCCGCTTTGACACGCGCGTGAATTTCTCCGCCGTCGCGCCGACCGTCGAAGCGCTTTCCGACAAGCTCGACGCCTCGCTCAATTTCGAAAGCCGCAACGGACGCGTCGCAATTTTTAAAGCCGACAACGCGACCGTAAAAACGGTCGGCGAACTGTCCGGACTCGCCGGCGACGTCGCGAACATTTTGTCCGGCATTCTCGGCTCCGGCAAGTCGGCCAAACTCACCCGTCCGCTCCGCGCCTTCGGCGAAATCCGAAAATATCTTGAAGATTTCCCTTATGACGAAGCCGTCGTCCGCATCAACCGCCCCGCCGGCGGCGATCTCGGTATCACGCGGCTCTTACTCAAAAACGACCAACTGCGCATCACCGGCGACGGCGTAATCGCGCTCGGCGACGGCAAGGCCTTCCGCGACGCGCCGATGAAAATAAGCCTCACCCTCGCGGCGCGCGGCACGCTGGCGTCCAACTTGAAAAATCTCAAAATGTTGAAAGAGGAAATTCGCGCCGACGACTACACGCCGGGCCCGGCGTTTACGCTCGGCGGCTCACTCAATTCAATGCAAAACGATTTGTTTTCGACACTGCTTCGCGGCGTTCGCGACGATGTCGCGCCGGCAAAAACGCCCGCCGCCCCGGGCACCGAAAACAAAGATAAAGTTAACAACGCGATTCGCGACGGCGCAAATTTACTGCGCGGCCTCGTCCCGTAAAAAGCCGGCGGCGGCTACGGCTTCGCGCCTATGCCGATTACGCGGCCTTCCGGCGAAACATCGAATACGTAAACGCGCGGCCCGATTTCAATGCGCGTAATATATCCGGCGTCGTTTCGGTCGAGCTTCGCGCGATCGACGTTGAACTTCGCCCGGTTCGGATGCTGCGTCGGCGTGATGCGATACATCGGCACTCCGTTTACGCCGCCGGAAAGAATATCGATGAATAAAACGACTTCGTTGATGTTGGCCTTTAAGCCGCGATTGAAACGGTCGATCGCACCGACGAGACGCGCTTCACTGCCGGCCCAATGGTGATTGGCCTGGGTGGCGAGCGCTTCTTGCGGCGAATCGATAAACCACAAAATATTTCCGCGCATGAAAGTATTATCGCGGTAATCGCACTTGTCCCAATAAGCGCTCCACGCGGAGGCCCAGTCGCTTTGCCCGTCCCACAAATTTTTCCGGCGGAAAATTTCTTTTGTTTTTTCCCAATCGATCCAACCGGTTTTCGGGTCTTGCCCGACGATTTCAACCGCGCCGCCGTTGTTTGCGGCAAAGACAATCATATCGTTCACGCGGCGTTTGAGTTCGCGGTTGGCGCGTCCCGCGATGTAGGCGTCGAGCGAGTGGCAGACTTCGTGCCCCATAACGAGCGTAAAGTAGTCCCCGGCGGCGGCGTTTTTGCCGAGGACTTTTTCGGCGGCGGCAACAATGTCCGGCGCGGATTCCGAGACAAGCAAGCCGACATCGCAACCGAACGTGTTTTTAGTCGACTTGAAAATATAATCCATCGCGAAACGGCCGTCGGTAAAGATCTCGTCAAATGAAATATAGTCGTCCGGGAACATGACGCGCGGGTGATATTTCATGAATTCCGTGATGGCGAGGAGCTGTCCGTCGGTGCATTTCCGGTTATCCGCAAGCGGCAGGCCCGAACGCAGGTATTGCTCGCGGTCGAGACCGGTAAGGCCGAGCGTGTCGGCGACGTCGATCCGGTGCTCGGCGCTGTCCGGCAACAGACAGTGCAGCGTGACCCAGTTCAAGACGAAGATGCCGGGCACGTGGTGCATCGGTCCGAACGAAACGACGTTGCCGGCGGCATCGCGCTTACACCACGCGTCGAGTTCTTTGCGACGGAGGAAATCGAATTTTTTGATGTGCGCTTTGAGCGCGTCATAAGCTTGCCGGCGGGCAGCGATGCCCGGCTGCGAAACCGCCCCGCAAATCCATTCGCGGCTGAGCATGCGGTATTTTTTCAAAAGCGCCTGCCCGTCGGCTTCGAACGCGGCGCCGAGCTTGCCGGCGTTGGCGCGGTAAATGTTTTCGATAAGCGCGAGGTTGCCGGCGGCGGACTTTGCGTCCGCGCCTTCCGCGACACAAAGCAGCCCGTTGTGACCGCCGACGGCGATGTCGATAATGCCGTCGCCGTTCAAATCGCCGAACGAGGTCACGCAGCCGTCCATGCGGCGCAGAAGACTTTCGTTGCCAAGCGCGGGTTCTTTGCCGGCGGAATCGGAAAAAAGCAGCTGGCCGGTCGGCGCGGCGACGAGGATGTTTTCGTTGCCGGCGTTAATCCAATATTGCACCGGCCCCCAATTAATGCCGTGGAGGAAATCCGGCTTCCCGTCGCCGTTCAGATCGGCAACCGCCGGATAAAGGTTATAAGCGCCTTCCACGACGCGTTCGCCTTTGCCGGCGAAACGCGGCGCGACCGCCGTGCCGGTGTTTTTATGGCAATAAATGCCGGTCGCCGCACTGCCGACGATAAGATCCGGCAAGCCGTCGTTATCAAAATCGCCGAAGGCAAAGGCATGACAGTTGCAGGGGAAATCTTCGCCGGCGTCGTTCAAAATTTTCGCCCCGGGCGTCAATGTCGCCGGCGTTGTTTTTGACGGAGAAAGCCGCATCGCGTAACTTTGGAGCGACCCGTCGCGCGAGCGCACGACGAGCGCCGGCATCTTTCCGGCCGCGGGAAGCAGCCCGATTCCGGTCGCGGAAAATGAATCGCCGTCGGCATCTTTGACTTCAACCGGCTCGGCAAATTTCGCGTTTCCGCCGGCAGTCGTGTTTTTGTAAAACCAAATTCCGCCGTTCTCGCAAACGAGCAAATCGAGCTTCCCGTCGCCGTTAAAATCAATGACGAGCGGGCTGCGCCGAGCATCGTTTTTGGTGCCGCCGGGCTGCGCGAGTTCGCGGAAATTTTCGAATTTCGTCACCGGCGCGTGCGGCGCCGCGGATTCGTCAGTCACCGTTATCTCAGTCGCGCAAAAACCGCCGCGCCCGTCCGAGAGCGTCACCGGGAAACTGTCGCGCGCCGAGAAATTTCTGCCGGCGACATACGTAAACGTGCCGTTCCCGTTATATTTCACGGAGCCCGCTTTCCCTTGCCCGAAGCGGCTCACGGCGATTTTATCCTGATCGGGATCGAAAGCGTAAGCGTGCAAAATGCTGCCGGTAACGGAGGGCGTTTTTTTGGAAATAACCGCGTCGAACGGATACGCCTTCGGGGCATAGTTCTCGTAAAGCGCGCGCACGGTGTCGGCGTTAATGACATCCGAAAACAAATGAACTTGGTCGAGAACGCCGGTAAAACCGGTGCCGTTTTTCGCGGCGCCGAAGCCGGCGTATTCGCCCGGCAACATGCCGCCCGACCCGCTGCCGCGCGCGTCGGGTTTTCCGTCGAGATAAATGCAAACCGCGCCGGAACCGGCGTCGCGCGTGATGACGACATGATGCCAAAGCCCGTCGTTCACGGGCTTCGAGGTCGCGCAGACAATTTTATTTCCCTGCGCCGCAACCCATTTTCCGGCGGGATTCGCCGCACCCCAAATCATGCCGACCGCATCACCGGCGACCGCCCCGGCGCACCGGCCCTTCCCGCCGGCGGGCGTTTCGATTTTTATCCAATACGAAAGCGACGCCGTTTGCTTCAACTCCGGCGCCGGCGCGGAAAATTTTAGCAACTGCCCGGGTTTCTCAAAACGAATGCCGGAAAACTGCCGGCCGGAGGCCCATGCGCGCACCGGGTCGAGCGCCTCGTTTAAAATCAAATCGTTCGTGCCGACGGAATCCCCGGCACGCGAAACCGCTTTGTTAAACGGGACCGCCATATTATGCCAGTCGCGCCCTTCATCGAAATTCCAATGCGCGACGAGACGCGAAAAATCCGGCGCGGCGCACAAACTTGAAATGCCGCCGGCGAAAAGCAGCGATCCGCAGGCGAGTTTTTTCAACAAACGTGATGACATAAAACGAGGGGGTTGAGGTGAAAATATTTTTGGGTTCCGCGTCACTTGTTAAAAAAACCGGCAGCGGCCTACCTGCCGGTTTCTTTGCAATAATCGACTCTCGCGCACCGGGCGAGCTATTGCGCCGGCGCGGCGGACAACACAGTGAAACTCATGCGCGAGCCGGGCGCGCCCGACCAAGTTTTGTTGTTCAGCGCGCCGCGCACGGAGCCGCCTTTAATGCCGGATAAATCCGTTTTCACCGTAATGCCTTTTAAACCGCCGCCGGTGACGGCGAGCGGATCAATGCCCTTCCAAAGCACAAGTTCCGAGCCCGCGGCATAATCGGCGGCATTGCCGGAAAATTTTACGGTGATGTGAATGTTGCCGTATTTTTTGGGATCGTTGCCCGGCATCCCGACCGTGCCGAAATCAATCGTGCCCGGTTTTTTCGGATCGTATTCGATAACGAAATTAATTGCGCCCTTCGGCCCGCCGACCCCGAGAACCGCCCACTCCTTGACGGTGAATTTCGCGCCGGCTTTCAACACGACGGTGCTCGCCCCGTTTGTATCGTTGATGAAAAGACTTTTTCCGACCGACACCTCGCCGCCGTTTTCCACGGTCAACGTGCCGATGTTCCCCGGCCCGCCGAGATGCAAGTCCTTCGTGTTGACCGTCCCGGCGACCGCCAGAGTCGCCTCGTTACCGGCACCTTCGACGCGAGCAAGCGAGAGCTCGCCGCCGACTTCGACAACGCCGCCGGCGGCAACCGTGAGCGTCGCCTTGTTTTTGCCGCCGCCGTGCGTGAGGTGAAGCGCATCGCCGACAACCGCCTTCCCTTTGTTGTTCACGACGATTCCGGCGGTGTTGTTTTTTCCGTTCTTCACGCCGGCAACGGCAAAGTATGCGTTTTTCGCAATCTTCAACACGCCGTCCGCCGTGACCGCCGTCGTCGTATTATTCGAATCATTGCCGCAATAGAAATTCCCGCCGGCGACATTCAGCGTATTGCCGGCGCCGATTTGCACAAAACCGGCAGCCTTGCCGCTGCCCTCCAATACACGGATTGAGCCGGCGCAAGCCCCGTCAACCGTGAGGTCGCCGCCCGCCAAAATCAACGAAACGGAAGCGCCTTTTTGCCCCTTCCCCACAAAATTTCCGCTGCCGTAATCGTCGCCGAGGATCGTCAACGAGCCGCCTTTCACGGTAAGCGATCCGGGCGCGGTGCCGCCGGAGTTCAGCAACAGCCGCCCGCCGGAAACAAAAGTGCCGTTGAAAACGACGCCTTTGTTAATGATATCGATGTCGCCGCCGGCGGGCACGCCGCCTTCCCAATTTTCCGGCGTCATGAAATCGCCGCCGGTCGGGCCGGTAAACGTTGAGGCAAATGCCGAAATCGGCGCGCACAGTATCGACGCCGCAAGAAAGAAACAGGGGATTTTTTTCATAAGATAGTCTTTCGTTTATTTGTTGAAAGTGCCTGCAAGCTCGTTCACACGGTTTAATTCAAGCGGGCGGGCCGGACGAGCGTGTGCATGATACCGGCGAAACGCCCGGCCGGATATGACTATTCCGTGCGAAAAAATTAACCTTTTCGCTCCCCGAAAAACCGCCTCAAAACGCGCACTTCGTCCGCGCCGCTTTTTCAACCGCAAACATCCCGCGCCGGCGACGTCCGTAATTTTTATCCGAAAAAAATAATCCGGCGCGGCGACGCGCGTTCCCGCCCGGAATTCCCGCCGCAAAAAACCGCTCTCCCGAGCGGGCTCTAATTTAACCGGGGAAAAATGGTCGGGCTGAGTGGATTCGAACCACCGACCCCTTGCACCCCATGCAAGTGCGCTAGCCAGACTGCGCTACAGCCCGAAAATAAAAAGGAGCGCGCAATAAGGCCGTTCGCGCTGCCGGTGTCAAAAGGTTTTTTACGAGTTTGTTTTGCCGTGCCGATTCGCCGCAAGCCCGGGCTCCCGTCCGATTCAAATTCCGGGCTTGCCGCCGGCGCGGCGCACTTTCTCATCTCGCGCCTTCATGAAAAAAATCCTCGTCGCCGATAAAATCGCGCCCGCAGGCGTGGCCTTTTTGAAACAACAAGGTTGTTTCGAAGTTATCGAAGCCTACGGCTCCCCGTCGGAAAAAATCGCCGAACTCGCGTGCGACGTTGACGCGATTCTCGTCCGCAGCGAAACCCGCATCACACGCGAAATCATGGCCGGCGCGAAAAAGCTGACCTGCATCGGACGCGCCGGTGTCGGCGTGGACAACATCGACCTCGAAGCCGCCACCGAGCGCGGCATCATCGTCATGAACACCCCGTCCGGCAACACCATCGCCACGGCGGAATTGACTTTCACGCACATCCTCTGCTGCGCACGCCCGGTGCCCGCCGCCGCCGCCACGATGCGTGAAGGCAAATGGGACCGGAAAAATTTTTCCGGCACCGAACTTTTCGGAAAAACACTCGGCATTCTCGGCCTCGGACGCATCGGCACCGAAGTCGCCAAACGCGCCCTCGCCTTCGGCATGACGGTGCTCGCCTACGACCCGTATCTCACCGAAGCCCGCTCAAAAGCCCTCGGAATCACGCCGGCGACCAAAGAGCAGGTTTTTGAAAACGCCGACTACATCACGGTTCACATGCCGCTCACGGAGCAAACCGAAAATATGATTGATGCCGGCGCCTTTGAAAAAATGAAAAAAGGCGTGCGCATCGTCAACGTCGCGCGCGGCGGCTTGGTAAACGAAAAAGCGCTCGCCGACGCAATTACCGCCGGAAAAGTCGCCGCCGCAGGATTCGACGTTTTCACCGAAGAACCGCTGCCGGCTGATTCGCCGTTGCGCGCCTTGAAAAACCTCACCCTCACGCCGCACCTCGGTGCCTCGACCAGCGAAGCGCAGGAAAGCGTCGGCGTCGAAATCGCCGAAGCCGTCGCGCAAGTGCTCGCCGGCGGCGTCATTCGCAACGCCGTCAACATGCCCTCGGTCGATCCGCACGCACTGCAACAACTGCGCCCCTTCCTCTCGCTTGCCGAACGTCTCGGCACACTTTTGCAGCAACTCGCGCCGGCGCGCGTCGAAAAACTCAATTTCACGCTCTGGGGCACCCCCGCCTCCACCGACGCCCTGCCGGTGGCGCGCGCGATTCAACGCGGATTCCTGCTCCGCATCGGCGAACACGTCAACGACGTCAACGCGCCGCATTTGCTCAAACGCATGGGCATCGACGTGCAAGTCACGCAAAGCAATTCCGAAGCGGATTACCGGGAATTAATCCGCGTCGAAGCCGTTTGCGAAGGCGGAGCGACGTGCCTGCTCGAAGGCACCGTAATCGGCAAAAACCACGCCCCGCGCATCGTCACGCTGAACCGGCACAAACTTGAATTTTCACCCGAAGGCACGCTGTTGATTCTGGAAAACAAAGACGTCCCCGGCATCGTCGGCGCACTCGGCACAATCCTCGGACAAGCCGGCGTGAACATCGCCACGATGTCGCTCAGCCGCCCCGAAGACGCCGGCGAAGCGCTTGCGGTTTACCGGCTCGACTCCTTCCCGTCCGAGCAAACGCTCAACATCATCCGGGAAAATCCGGCCATCTCGCGCGCTAAAGTCATCTCCGCGCCGCCGGCGATTTAACGCATCGGACGCACGAAGCCGGCAACGGAGCCGAAGCCGGAATTCGCAAGATTCCGACTTTGTGAACTGTCGAAACGCATTGGCTTTCGGCCGTTCACAACGGCATTGAGACGGTCGGTGCCGCTAAAAAATGCCGATAATGCGATCCCGCAGGGACTGCGGCTTTTAGCCGGTGCGTGACCGAGCGCAGCGAGGGAACCACCGGTAAACAAAAGAAAAAGACAGAGCCCATGAAAAGGGCGACAGCGCTGCCGCCGGCCCCGACGCACTAAAACGGCGAACGCTCTTCGATTGATCGTGTCGATGTTCGCGGCTCAAGCCGAGCGGATGAAAAACGTTGAAAAGAAATCGCTTTCTAAACAAGTTTCACCGACAGCCGGCCATTGAGGCAAAAACCTCTTAAATCTTAATTCTTCCTTCTTAATTTCCTTGTGCGGGATCCGCCGCCGGCGGCGTCTTCTCCGACGACACTTCCGTCGCGCATCCCGCAACAAACAGAATCGCCGCCGTCCCGATAACCTTATCGTATGTTTTTAACAGGTTCATTGTTGAACGGAGGGATTTAAGTAAAAGCGCATACTTCCGTCTGTTGGAGTAGGTAATATAACCTCCAACCCCAAGCCTCTTCGCAATAAACGAAATCTCTTTGCCTTTTCCAAAACTTCCGTTTTCGAAACCCCGTAATTCTCGGCCAACCGCTCCAAAACCAAAGGATCGCATCGTTCCTCAAAAAACCTGGATCTGTAAAACGGATCCTTAAGCATTCCGTCCGCGCGGCGCTCCGCAACTTCGAGTTGTTCAGCGGTAAATACATGTTTTTCACGCAACCTTATCACTTCCCTCCTTGCGGCCTTCACGCCGCCTTTATCTGCCGCCAAACATAAACAAAAGCCCTCGAATATATCTTCCCATTTCCCTTTGGAAGAACAAATTAATCCCAGATAATACATCCTGCCCAATTGAATCTCAGGAGTGTTTTCAAGATATATTAAACTCACCGCATCATTATTCCAAGGGTCGCTTAAATTATTTTTATTTTCCTTATGATATTGATGCTGCAACTCAACGCCGAGCACCGAAATCCCGCCGGGCGTTCCAACCAATGCGGCTTTCATTAGATCCTTCATTGCAATGTGCTCGTCAGAATTCGGTTTATTCATTCTGCGACTTCTCCTTTCAGAAGAAATATCAAACAACATAAAATAGCTGTCCGGTTGCCCGACCGCTGCCGCTTTTTCAAGCCACCGCTCGGATTCTTCTAAATAACTCTCATCCTTATTGCCGTCATAAATCCAAGAGTTAATCCTCCCCATCAGATACCACGCCTCAGGATCATCCTTATCCGCAACGCGCTTCGTCCACATCAGCGACGAAGGGCCGTCATGATATCCCGCATCCCCGTTTATGTAACAACGCGCGATGCCTATCGCAGCCTTCTCGTATTTCCCGCGCCATGCGGAATTATACAACTCAAACGCCTTTTTGCCGTCACGCGCTACCCCGTGCCCCCACGAATAACATTCTCCCAAATAATATAATACGGGCGCCGTTCGCCCCCGGTCCGAGTCATGCGCCGCTTTCAAATTCTCATACGCTTTTTTCCACTCTTTTTGTTCATAATAATAAACCCCCAATATCCCTTGCGCTTGCGCACTCCCCTTGCGCCCCGCTTCTTCCAGCCACGGGTTTAAGCGCGACTCGTCCGCTTCACGGTAAAGCGCATAGCCGTATCGAAACAACTCTTCCGCGCTCGCTTCCGCCATTACGGGCGCGGAATCCGCCGCCGGCGGCGTCTTCTCCGACGACACTTCCGTCGCGCATCCCGCAACAAACAGAATCGCCGCCGTCCCGATAACCTTATCGTATGTTTTTAACAGGTTCATTGTATTAAAAATTCAAACCGGCGTAAACATTTACGCTAGCAGCATGGTTAGTAGAATTAAGGTCAATAGTTCCGCCAAATGTAAATCCGTTTCCTTTATTCGAAATACCGACTCCGATAGAATCTCCCGAGGATCCGTGTTCCGCGTATGCTTTGATATCCCCTATCGGGGATTTTACTTCGACCGCTCCTTGCACCGTCTTACCGTTAGGGCCGATAACGACTTTGCCCGAAACAGTGAGATTCCCGTCGCGATATTCGCCGGAAAATGATTGCGTAACACCGTTTGAATCAGCTGTTGCCGTGTAGGACGCGGTTACGCCACGATACTGTGCATCCGCTCCAAACGCCCCGCTCACCTCTCCGTTTGAATCCAATCCCGGCTCAACTTTGGCTGAAAAAGGTCCGGCGGTTCCGTTAAGCGCGCCCGTGAGCTTATGCTCAAACGAGCCGTCTTTCTCGCCGAATTTATAATACACTTTCAGGCAATCGTCCTGCGAAAAGGTAGTCGGAATCCACTTAGAAACGCCCGCCAGTCCCAGGGCATCAAAACAATTTACCGGGTTATTGAAAACAAATGCCGTCAAATTGACCCCGCCGGCAACCCCCTTGGGGTCCCGGTTCAGCCATGTTCCGGCCGACGGGTTGTAATAGCGATAGCCGAAACAGACCAAACCGGTTTCGCGGTCGGTATATTTTGTGCTGAACCCGAACGCGCCCGTGTCCGCATTTTTATTCGGAATACCGAACGCGTCATAACCGGCGTTTACGAATTTTCCGCTTTCGGATAAACTGCCGGCGACGTTGCCGTTGCCGTCGGCAAGCATACGGTAAAACTCGCGCCCGCCCGGACGATTGATTTCTCTGCTCAACAGCGCCCCGATATTCCCGGCAAGGCCGACGGAGTTGTTAATATCAAGCCCCCAGCCGTAGGTGACCGACTCCGCGGCGGCATTGCCCTCCGTCGATTTCTCTTCGTAAACAATTCGCCACGCGTCGTAAGTGAATCGGGTGATTTCCGTTTGGCCGGCGGCCGTGACGCGCTTCTCAATTCTGCGCCCCGAGGCATCGTAACAATATTCCGCCGTGACCCCGGGCTTTTGAACTTTCGTCAGGCGGTTCTCGGCATCCCATTCAAAAACACTCCCTTCGCCGTCGGAGGTCATGTTGCCGCCGGCATCGTAAGAAAGGGCCGTCGCGCCGCCGGCGCCGGACTCCTTCGCAATGCGTTGATTCAGTTCGTTCACGGTGTAATTTTCTTCTAAATCCCCCTTTTTGTAACGGGTGCGATTTCCGATCGAATCATACTCATAGCTTCTCTTTTCCGTTTCAACCGCGACGCCGGAGGAGGTCTCCGGCGAGAAATCGGATTCTTCGGTTAATTCGGAACGGTCATTGTAGGCATAGCGGCGCAAGATTTCGGACTCCGGCAACTCGGATTGTGCGTGGGTATCAGCTTCGACCCGGACTTGGTGCCCCAATGCGTCATGGGAATCGAGCAATCGACCGGCGAGCTCTGAAAACGCACTTGAAATCAACCTAACCGTTTGTTCATCGAGATGAATTCTTCGCGTGTATTGACACCGTGGAGCGGAAAATTCAAGAACCGTCGCGAACTGCCAAAGCCGTTTTGACATATTCCTTAAAAATTCCGTCTTTTGGAAGTGTATAAAGTTCAATCGCAAACCGGTTTGCTTCTTGCTATATTTAATTAAAACATCGCAACTCATTGCCGCTTCGCGTGTTGAAACCTAATTATGCTCAATTTTTAGACAGAATCGAAATATTGCCGAATTTTAGCGTAAATTAGATTTTCATCAGCAGATGAAAAAAATGTTTCTTTGATTGCTGTCAAGTTGCAAAATTCATGAATTAAATTTCTTTTCGGTTTTGTCTGATTTATTTGAAATAATTCAAAACTCCTTTTCGTTTTACTATTATGAATAAAAACATAATTAGTTTGAGCTGTCCTGACTGTTGGTCCAATGTGATAAAAATAGCAAATTTCTATAGAATCTCCAAAGGATTCATCTCCGATTGAAGACCTCAACAAATTATTCTTAATATTATAGCATAAAATAGGTTTCCCGTCGTAAGATAATAGGCCCCCAAAAAAAATCATTCCCGCAGCCACCCCTCCAAAAACGGCAAAAAGCGGAAATAGGCTTTTATTGATGAAATAAACAACTACGACGGCCTGTGAAATAAAGAACAGCAAGATGCACATTAACCACCAATAATCTTTCCAATGGCGTTTTTTCAATATTATCTCGTTACTGTTTGCAACGACTTCCAGGCAATTCCACCCGGGCAGTTGACGGTTAAATATTATTTTTTTCATATGCAATTTATCGAAATTGTTTAGTAAAGCAAACGCCCAGAGCACAGGCAGATAAATATAAATACGCATCGGTTTCCATCTCCCCCCACGATGGTGAAGTGCAACCGCTATCCGTGCAAGTGAATCCAAATGGAATGGATACGGTTGTTGTCCCTCCGCCCTCCACGCCGGTTTCGCCAAACCCCCAATTGCCGATTGTAAATGTTGCCGAAACCCCTACTCGCAAGGTTGCGCTTCCGGAAATACTTCCTTTACCTTCGCCTGACCAACCTGCGCATTCCTTTGTAAAGCTTCCACCGCCGCCGCCTGATGCACCTCCAAGTCCCTGCGCCCCTCCCCAAACATCTACCAAGAAGCCTTCGTATTTTTCGGTAAATGCAAAGCCGGCGGTAACAGTAATTTTCGCAGATGCTCCGACTTCTGCACCAATTTCGAATTTATCACTTCTTGCTCCATTGCAACATGTTTTACACATAGAGCCTTCTACGGCAATACTGACGCTGCCATCAGTGGATACAAAAATAAAAGGAATTGGAGTCGCCGAGGATTGAGCAAATGAATAACTGACAGAAAAAGAAATTTTCGAACACTCATCTGCTGCAAGTAATCCGTATAAATCAATCATATTTATGGATGAATTTCGACAAAAGCCATACAGATTTACACCACCGACTTCTTCGATCTTGTCTCGTCCAAGCCATGTTCCGTTGGACGGATCATAGTAACGATATCCATAATAAAAAAGATTTGACTCAAAATCATATTGTTTTGTGCTGAATGTAAAAGACGAGAGGGGGATGTTTTTTTGTATATAAGAAAAAGATTTATAATTTCCGGCAACATCATAATAAAAGTGAGCAGTAATGGACTCGTCGGATGCTATTAACTCACTGACATTTCCTATATTGTCATAGCAATAACTATAAGCATGCCAATGAGAATCAAAAATCGAAGCAAACAGCAACCCTCCTGCTCCACCAGATCCTTGCGGAACTCCGCTCAAATCACTTCCCCATGTGTATTTTTTTAAGACGTTTCTTACCGAATTCGTCTCAAGAATTATGCTTTTATCATTATAAATAAATGTTTTAATTTCAGGATTTTTTGAAGTTATAATTTCGATTTTTTTCCTTAAAAAATCAGAATCGTAAACAAAAGACAATGCATTTTCGTTTTTATATGTTATTTTCACAAGACGATTTTCGCAATCCCACGTATAGGCTTTATCGTTACCGCCAGAGAGCATGTTACCGTCGGCATCATAAGTAGGAAATTGAGTTGTGGGCAGCAAGGAAGTTTGAGATGTTTCGATTCCAACGTATTGATTAAGCACATTTGCAGTGTATATTTTTGTTTGAGAAAAGCTATCGGTAGTGTTGAGACGATTACCGATTGAGTCGTAGGTATAGTTTTGGTTAAAAATTCCATATTTAGAGTTAACGCTATCTATAACTTCAGAGCGCGAATTATAGTGGAAAATATCCGTCGATGTGCCGCTGCCGGGGACGCCGATCATCGTTGCCGGCAATTCCGTGCCGGAGGCGTAACCAATGCCGTCGAAGGCGTTGCCGGATTGTGTCCGCGTCGTTCGGCGAGCAAGCGCATCATAGGTGTAGGCGTAGCGGCTCACGGTGCCGCCGGTATTTAATTGATTCGTCTTTACCGTCAAGACGTCGCGGTTCGGCTCATAGGCGTTAAGAACGCGGTGAACGGGGCCGGTGACGGTCTCGAGCAAGTCGCTGTTCGCAAGGCGGGCGTAGCTGAACGTGGTAGCGTTTAGCGTATTGCGTTCAGCGTTTAGATTGAGTCCGTCAGGAATTGTATCGCCGGAAACGGTGTTGAGGCGGCCGGTGGGATCGTAAGTATAAGAGGCAGCCGTTGTCACGGCGGCGCCGGGCGATTGGCTGTCGGCGATAGGTTGAGGTGTGACGAGCGCGTAGCCGGTCGGGCGGTTGTGGGCGTCGTAAGCACGGTGGAGGCTGCTTCCGGCATGAATGCCGGAAACGTAGTTTTCGGCAGTGAGCGCGAAAGTCGCGGGGTCGTAGTCGTAGGTGCGAACGCCGGTGCCGTCGGTGACGCGGGTAACTTGGCCGCGTGCGTTGTAGGTGTAAGTGACGTCCGGCGTGTCGTCGGCGTAGTCGATGCCGGCAAGTTGCCCTTGCGGGTTATAGGCGTAGTGCGTCGCGAGCCGTTCGCCGGTGGCCGGGTTCAGCCGCGCCCAGAGGCGCGTTTTCAGTTGGCCGTCGGCGTAGTAGTCGTAGGTCGGGCCTTTGCCGTCGGCGTAGGTTTTTTGGAGAAGCACGCCGGCGGCTTCGTCGTAAGTCCACGTCGTTGTGTCGCCGGAGACGGCTTGCGGAAAGGCAGTGCCGGCGAAGTTGGCCATCGTGTCGCGGAAGGTGCGGAGCAAGACACGTTGGCCAAAAATGTCGTAGGCTTGGGCGACCGGGTAAGTTGCCGAGCCCCAGGTGTAGATTTCACGCCCGGCGAGGTCGTATTGTTTGAACACCGTGCCGCCGAGGGCGTCGGTCGTCATGCGCAATCGGCCGGCACCGATTTCGCCGTTGGCGTAATACAAGTAGGCCGTCGCGTTGCCGGCGGCATCTGTCGTTTTAATAATTTTGCCGTGGGCGTTGTATTCGATTTTCGAATACGCCGTGTGACGCGGTTTTTTTTCGCCGGTTTGGCGGCCGAGGGCGTCGTATTTGTAGAGGGCGGTGCCGCCGTGCGAGGGTGAAACGGAGGAGACGGTTAAGCCGGCGACGGCGGTCGTGATTGCCGGTTGAGCGGAAATCGGATACTTAGTTACGGCAACTTGCGTTGCCGTGGAGCGGTTAAGCGTGACCGTTTGGTGCGTCGCGGTTGATTCGTCCCAAGCGGCGTTTGGCATGTTGGATTGAGGAAGGGACATTGACCAAGATTCCGATACCGTGGCGGGCGTCGCAAGCGACGCCCCTACAAGGGTTCGGCTGCGCGACGTGATTACGCCGTCTTGTTTTTGAAACGATTCACGCCAAATGCCGCCGGAAGCAGTGACGTAGTTTGTGTACGTTTCGGTGATATTCGTGACGTCGCCGCGCGTGACGGTGGTTTTGATTAAAGTCCCGACCGCATCATAGGCGTAGGAAAGATTATGGATTACAGAGGATAGACTTGAAGCCGGCGCGCTGCCGCCGGTGACGTTTTGCTTCGAGGCAGCAAGGCGGCCGGTGGCATTATCATAAGTGCTCGTTTCCGTAATTATCGCGCCGGCGAAGCCGGGGCGATCCGTGCGAATCGGACGTCCGAGGAAGTCCGTTGTCGTCTTTGTCCAACGCGCGCCGGCAGGCGTTCCAAGCGTTGTTTTTTCCCAACGCGTGCCGTCTCCGTTAACGCCGGCGGTCGTGTATTCCGGCAAAATGCCGTCGCCGGTGACGCTCTTTGTTTGGCCGTCCAAAGCGGTTTGCCGGATTTCCACTGCCGTGTTCGGTTGCGCGATCGTCGTCGTTTTTCCGCCGTCGGTGTAA
>JAVBUU010000017.1:0-3081 GCA_031555005.1 Opitutales bacterium
TCGCGCGCGACCGTTTTGGCGATCCAGGATTTGTGCCTCCGGCAATTCCTGTTGCTGCTGCATCCGGTGGCGCCGTTCATCACGGAAGAACTTTTCCACCTGCTCGGTTACTGCGGCGAAAACGACTTCATCCAAAACCAACACGCCGGCACTGGCGCAGCGTTGCGCGCCGCCTTGGCTAACCGGGGGCTGGCGCTTGACGCCGGCGCGATTGCGGAAATCGCCGCCCTGCGCGAATTCGTCACGCAAGCACGCGCCCTCAAAGCGCAGCAAAACCAAGCGACGAAAAAAGACTCGAAATTCGCGCTCATCGCGAAAGACGCCGGCGCGCGCGCCTTCGTCGAAAATAACGCCGAGAAAATCAAAAAACTCATCGGTGCCGGCGAAATTTCTTTTGCGACCGACACCGGAAACTCGCCGGCGACGCCGACGATTCTCGGCACGCTTGCGCTCGACATGACCGGCCTCGTGGACATCGCGGCGGAAAAAACGCGCCTGACGAAAGAGCTGGAAAAACTGGAAAAGCTCGTTGCCGCCGGCGACGCGAAATTGAGCAATGAAGCGTTTGTGTCGAAAGCGCCGCCGGCGATACTCGACGGCGCGCGCGCGCAACTCGCCGACACGAAATCCAAGCGCGACGAAGTGAAACGTTTGTTGTCGGCGTTAGGGTAACGCAACCGTTCCGATTGCGTGCCGCCGGTGCGGCACACACTTTCTCCGCATCGCCGGCGCGTTGCGCGATGCGGTGTTTGGAGATTGAAAAAACGGTATTCGCCGCGCACAATGCCGCGAAGTTGAAGCTCTCAGCATTCACGCTCAAACACCCCTGAAAACATGTCAAAAATCCAGCATCGCAACCCGCCCAAAGCTTACGACAACTCCGAATTTTTGCACAGCCCGGCGGGGCGGCACATCCGCGTGATGTGCGAATTCGTCGAGCCGCGGCACCGGCTCATGTTGCACGGCATTCGCAATACCATCGTGTTTTTCGGGTCGGCGCGCATTTTGCCGGCCGATGTCGCGCAACAAAAACTCGAAGAGGCGCAACGCGCCGCAAAAGATTTGCCGGCGGCCGAGGCCGAAAAACTTTTGGCGAAAGCCCGGCGCGCCGTCGAAGCGTCGGTTTACTATGAGGCCGCACGCGAACTTGCCGCCGGCATCACGCGTTGGTCCATCGAAAACACGTCGGCGAAAAAAGGTTTTTACATTTGTTCCGGCGGCGGCCCCGGCATCATGGAAGCCGCCAATCGCGGCGCGACGGAGGCCGGCGGGAAAACGCTCGGGCTCGGCATCAGCCTGCCTTACGAGCAGCACAACAACGAATACATTTCACCGGGGCTCGGCTTTGAGTTTCATTACTTTTTTGTCCGCAAGTATTGGTTTTTCTATCTCGCGAAAGCCATGGTGATTTTCCCCGGCGGATTCGGGACGATGGACGAAATGTTCGAATTGCTCACGCTCGTTCAGACCAAGAAAACCCACAAGGCTATCCCGATTGTTTTGTTCGGGAAAAAATTCTGGAACGACATTTTGAATTTTGAGGCATTCAAGAAATGGGGCATGATCGACGACGAAGATTTGGAGATTTTCCGCGTCGTTGATTCCGTCGGCGAAGCGCACGAATACATCACGAGAAAGATGCACGAGCTTTACATCAATCCGGAATACGACCGCGATGCGCACGGCGAAAAATATGACGGCTGACGCGGGTTTGTCGTTGTGGGTAGGGCGGACCACGGTGCCGACGCGCGAAGTTGCGGAATTGCTTGCCGCCGACTTGGTCAAATCCGGTCTGGCGGCGTGCGTCCAAACGGACGGCCCGATCCGGTCGCATTATCTTTGGAAAGGCGAATACTGCGTCGCCGAAGAGTTCGGCGTGACGGTGAAGTTCTTGCCGGCGAATGCGTCCGCTGTTCAAACCCGGATACGCGCAAACCACCCCTATGACGTGCCGCAATGGATCGCGGTGCCGGCCGTCGCCGTTTTGCCCGAATATCTTGCGTGGGCCGGCGGGCGAGGTTAGCCGCTCTATTTTTTGCCGCTTCCGGCGGGGAGGGTTTCCCCGATGGCGTTCGGATCGAGTTCGGCGTCCTCCATAGTGTCGCCGGTGACCGGGGTAATGTGTGTCGCGACGGGTCTGCTCGCCGGAAGCTCGCGGCGGGCGCGAAGTCCTGCGACGGCGACGCCGGCGATGATAA
Source organism: Opitutales bacterium (assembly GCA_031555005.1). Classification (GTDB taxonomy): domain Bacteria; phylum Verrucomicrobiota; class Verrucomicrobiia; order Opitutales; family UBA953; genus CALNBE01. The sequence goes on from JAVBUU010000017.1 coordinate 2,199, forward strand.
ACATCAAGGCAAGCAAGGAGAGCGTTCCGTAGGTTTTTCCTTTTGCGGGTGCAGTCAGAACGGATTTTTTCATTGATTCAAAATTGTTTTTTTTCCCGTTTTGCGCGTTGAACGTCATTTGAACCGTGAGGTTCATCAGGCGCTTCCATTCCCGGCGTTCGGCCGGCGGCATCTTGGCTTCCTTGATAGGCGGGTTGCAATAGGCTTCTTCGGCGATACGGCGCAGGGAATTGCCGGTCAGCAGCGCAAAAAGGATTCGAGCGGGGCCGAGTGCGTCGCGTGTCGTTTCGGCGGCGGAGATGCCGCCGAGGCAAGGGCGTCCGTTCCGGTAAAAGATGCTGCCGGTGCCGATATTTCCGTGCGAAATTCCGTTTTCGTCGAGCAGCCGAATCGCTTCGAGGATTTCCGAAAAATCGCTTTTTATTTTTTCGCACGAAAACCACGGGTATTTGTCCGGGTTGTGCAGTCTTTTGGAAATGCGGCGCGAGAGCGTCCTTGGTCGCCAATCGGGGTCGTCCGGCGATTTTTTATCCGATCCGTCCGGAATCGGAATTATGCAGTAAAGCGAATTACCGTTTTTTTCCGCCTCTTCCACCGGCAAGAAGAACGAAGAATTGCCGGTTTCGCAGAGTTTTTGAAAACGCAGGATTTCGGCGTATTTTCTTTCGAGTTTTCCGGCGTTTTCGAATGCTGTTATCTTCAGAAGTCGCAGCGTTTTGTCGCTCGACTTACGGCACAGAAAAACTCTCCCGAGCGCGTTTTCCTCGATGGCGTGAATAATTTGGTATTTCCCGAAAAATGGATCTGTGTCCGGCATTAATTAAACGTTAATTTGTCGTTAAATCTCAAAAAGTGAAGCACGTTTTTGAGATAAATCAACTTT
>JAVBUU010000045.1:0-4962 GCA_031555005.1 Opitutales bacterium
GCGCGCGATGTCGGGTTTCGTGCGCATGGTTTTTTCGCTCGCGACGAGAATGGTCGTGATGTCGTTCGGTTGTTCGAGAACGATTTTTCCGCCGAAATCGCGTTCGAGGCGCGACACCCACGGCTCGACCGTCCAGCCGGCGTCAATTTGTTTCAGGCCGAAAGATTGGACGAGTTCCGGATTTGCGGCCGGCACGACCAGGGCGTCGCCGCCGGTTTGCGTGACGCGCAGCCCGCCTTTTTTCAACCACACCCGGCAGGCGACGTCCTGCGTGTTGCCGAATTGCGGCGTGGAGATTTTTTTTCCGATAAAGTCGCGCGGCGTTTTGTGGCCGGCGAGTTCCGGCTGCACCACGAGCGCACTGCCGCCTTGCGCCGAGCCCGCGAGTTGCCGAACGTCGGTGCCTTTGGTGCGCACGTAGCCGTTGAGCGCCGGATTGGGGCCGACGTAGGTGAGTTCGACGGAATCGATGCAAAGCGATTCAATGGCCGTTGGGCCGGCGTTGAAAGGATACCACGCAATCGGGATTTTTCCCGGCAGGCGGTCGGAGAAAAAGTGATTTCCCTCGGCGGCCATTTCCTGCGCGATGACGGCTTGGGCGTGCGTGATGTTCGGAAAAAATCCGACGCGCAGCGGCGCGGAAACGGCGTCGCCGGTGTTCGTTCGCACCCAACCGGCATAGACGAGCAGCAACAAAAACGCCGCGCAGAGGAGGCGAAAAACGGGAAATGGTTTTGAGCGTGACATGAGATTTTTGCGTGAATTTTTGCGCCCAGGCGGAATGTGCAAGCATTGAGACGCTTTTTTTGAAAATTCCGGTAAAGGGATTCCGGCAAAGACGACGAGCGGGACTCGCGGCGAAAATAAATTTTCTCACGCGGAGACGCGAAGGCGCGGAGGATTAAAAACATTTTTCTCGAAAATAAATTCATCCTGCGGATGAATGAAATTTTTTCTTAAAAACCTTCACGCCTTGTTCTCTGCGGCCTCCGTGACCTCCTGTGAAAATTCAACCGAGGTCTTTCGGATAATAAAAATCTCCGCGCCTCCGCGTGAGAAAAATTCCGGCTTATTCGTTTTCTTCTTTGCGCGCCAAAAGCCACAGAACGTCCGAGAGCCGGTTGACGTAACGCCGGAGGTTTTCCGAAACCGGTTCGATTTCGGCGAGCGAGACCACGACGCGCTCGGTGCGCCGGCAAACGGTGCGGGCGACGTGCAGGCGTGCCTGCAACGGGCTTGTGCCGGAAATCGCCCAGGTTTTAAACGGCGGCACGACGGCTTCGAGCGTTTTGACTTTTTCGTCGAGCCGGGCGAGCGCGCTTGCCGGCAGTTCGGTGGCTTTGTCCGCGAGTTCGCCCATGAGCGTGATGAGCTCGAGTTGGATTTCGTGCAGGAAATTTTTCAATTCTTCCGAGGCGGCGGGCTCCGTTTTTGCCGTCCCGAGATGCGCGCTGAGTTCATCGACGCAGCCGATGGCATCGATGCGCGGGTGTGTTTTCGGGACGCGGCGCGCGCCGCCGAGTCCCGTGGTGCCGGCGTCGCCGGTGCGTGTGCTGATCGATGCCATGATTTAAAAAGTTATCGTTCGGTTGCCGGCGGCAAAAATTGTTCCGGTGCGTAGCCGCGTGCTTTGAGCGCGCCGCGGACGCCGGCGAGGTCGATCCGGTCGCCGGTTTTTACGCCGGTTTTTTCAAACCATTTTTCCGGCATTTCCAAAACGTAACGAATTTGCGGGGAGCGAGAGGAAATCGACGACGGATCTTCCGCGAAGAGTGTGAAGATTTCGTCGATTTTTCCGTCTTCGGTCAGGTAGGCGAGGTCGATGTTTATCGGTACGTTGCGCATCCAAAAGCAGCGCGTGCCGTTTGCCGGAAAAACGAAAAGCATGCCTTCGTTTTCGCCGAGTTTTTTGCGAAACATGAGACCGTTTGTTTTTTCGATTTCGGAGAGCGCGACTTGTGCTTCGAAGGAGCGGGTGCCGATTTTGAGCGAAAATCGGTGCCCGAAACCGATGTCGGGCGGGCGGGGGGGCATCGGTTCGGCGCGGTCACAACCGGCAAGAAAACAGCCGAGGAGCGCGGTGCAAACAAGGATGATACGGGCCGGAAAATGGAACATTGAGGCGTTTTTACCGCCTCGGATTATTCGGACAATTAAAAACGGGCGTTACACATTGAACTTGCCGGCGCGCGGCAACTTTTGTTTTTTCGCGAGCGTCGTGCGGCGCTTGCGTCGTATTTCTTATTTCCCTCTTTAATCCATAAAAATCCATGCGAAGCCCCAAAGTAAAATGTGTTATCATGGGGGGCGGACGCGGAACGCGCCTGCACCCGTTGACAATGGATCGTTGCAAACCTGCGGTCCCGCTCGGCGGAAGCTACCGGCTCGTCGACATCCCGATCAGCAATTGCCTGAATTCCGGTTACAACCTCATTTATGTTTTGACGCAATTTAACACGGCGTCGTTGCACAAGCACATTCAGCAGTCCTACCGGTTTGATCCTTACAGTAAGGGTTTTGTCGATATTCTTGCCGCCGAACAAACGATGAATTCCGAGGCGTGGTATCAGGGCACGGCCGATGCCGTCCGGCAAAATCTGCACCACTTTGATTTGGCGGACGACGATATCGTAATCATTCTTTCCGGCGACCAGCTTTACCGGATGGATTTGGCGGAATTTGTCGCGCAGCACATTAAGACGGGGGCGGATCTGACAATCGCGGCAAAGGCGATGCCGCGCGAACAGCTCGTCGGGTTGGGCGTGATGCGCGTGCAGGAAAACGGCGAGATTTTGGAGTTTGTCGAGAAGCCGACGGACAAGGCCGTGATTGATTCGCTCGTCGTCGGCGGCGCGATCCGCGCCGGCATCAAGGATACGGGAAATACGCAATACTGTTTGGCGTCGATGGGCATTTACGTTTTCAGCGGCAGGGTGCTTCGCGAGTGTCTTGCGAACTCGATGAAAGACTTCGGCAAAGAGGTCATTCCGGGCTTGCTCGGCAAAAAGAAGCTTTGCGCCTATGTTTTCGACGGATACTGGGAGGACATCGGGACGGTCGGTTCGTTCTGGGAAACGAATCTTGCGCTCACCGATCCGGTGCCGCCGTTTAATTTTTTCGACAGCGATCATCCGATTTACACGCACGCGCGCTATTTGCCGCCGGCAAAACTCAACAGCGGCTATTTGAAAAACGTCGTGTTGTCCGAAGGGTGCATTGTTTCGCAATCGCATTTGTCGCGGTGCGTTATCGGCGTTCGCTCAGTCGTGCGCGAAGGTGCCGTGCTGCACAATGTCGTGATGATGGGCGGCGATTCTTACGAAGAATTCTCGGAATTGCGCGAAAACGAAAGACTCGGGCGTCCGCATATCGGAGTGGGTTACAATTCAATAATTCACAATGCGATTATTGATAAGAACGCGCGAATCGGCACCAATGTCCGCCTGTCGCCGTTCGGGCTCGAGGAGAAATTTGAGACGGACGCATTGTACAAGCGGGACGGTGTTTTGATCATCAAAAAAGGCGCGATCATCCCGGACAATACGATGATCGGAACAATGCAGTAAGCTGCCGGGTTGTCGGAAAAATCCGAAATAACAGACCGCAAAAAAGACGCCGGCGTTTGCCGGCGTCTTTTTTTATAGCGTTTCACAACGACATTGCGCGGCTTGTGGATATTAAAAAAATGACCGGGAGGTCGCGGAGAGCGCGGAGGAACCTCCTCTGCGACCTCCACGTCCTCCTGTTAAAAATCGGATCGTTTTGAGAATCTCTCAATGTTATTTGAAAACGCTATAACCGCACGCCGGCGCAGTCGTTCGGCCGCTTGCGGCCGGTTTACTTTTTCGCGACATGAATCGCGACGATGGAAAAAGTCATTCCGGTCGCGTGCGTTTCGGAAAAACCGGCGACGCGCAATTCCGCGGTTAACTCTTTTTTCGACGGGAATTTTTCGATCGACCCGGCGAGGTAATCATAGGCGTCTTTGTTGCCGGTGGCGATGCGCGCGAGGTGCGGCAAGATGAATTTCAGATAAAAATAATAAAACGGACGAAACCAAAACCACGGCTGCGTAAATTCCAGAATAAAGGCGGAGCCGCCGGGTTTCAGCACGCGCCGAATTTCGCCGAGCCCGCGCGCGCGATCTTCGAAATTCCGCACGCCGTAAGCGATTGTCACCGCATCGACGGATTCGTCCGGCAACGGCAAATTCATGCAGTCGCCGAACGCGAAAGAAATTTTTTCGGCGTTGCCGGCGCCGGCGGCCATTTTCTTTTCCGCCTCGTCGAGCATCGGCCGGCAAAAATCAAAACCGCGCACGGTCGCCGCCGGCATCGCGCGCGCGAGCGAAAACGCGATGTCGCCGGAACCGGTGGCGAGGTCGGCGACAACGCCGTTTGCGGGCATCGCGCGTCCGGTTTTTTTGACGAGCCCGCGCGCCCACCGGCGATCCATTCCGCCGCTGAGCAGGTGATTCGCGAGATCGTAGCGTTTCGCGATTTTGGCAAACATGGTGCTGACGGCGGAACCGGATGGCATGGCGGCGGAAAAAGAAATTAGAAATGAGAAATAAGAAAACGGAGGATTAGCGGAAAACGCCTCCGCCGAGCAGCGTTTCGCCGTCGTAGAGGGCGAGGATTTGGCCGGACGCCAGCCCGCGTTGCGTATCCGCAAAACGGATACGCGCATTTCCGGCATCGTCGGGTTCAAATCGCGCCGGCGTCGCCGGGTCGCGATAACGCACGCGCACGAGCAAATCGCGGGCTTCCGTGATCGGGTTGTTTATCCAGGAAAGTCCGCCGGCAAAGGCTTCGTTCGTGTAAAGTCCCGGCAAATCCGGGCGTTCGAACGCCACGCGCAGGACGTTGTTTTCAAAATCTTTTGCGACCACGACGTAGTGTTCGAAATCGGTGTTCGAGGGCACGTCGATGCCTTTGCGTTGGCCGATTGTGTAGCGGTGCA
>JAVBUU010000069.1:0-7220 GCA_031555005.1 Opitutales bacterium
TCCGCCGGCGACGCCGACCGCCGAAAGCTGCGGCAGCGCGACGCCCAAAAACGCCATGCGGCGCAAAATCAAAAAACAGCCGGCAACGGGGCACAGGGCGCCGAGCGCGAGCGTGATCCAAAGCGCGTTGCGGAGCAAAAAGTCCGGCGCGAAAATTTCCCGAAAAACGTCAAACACGGCCGGCCGCGCCTCCTTCGCAAAAAATTGTTTCCGCGGTCCCGCCGGCGATTCGTATTTTCCGGTCGGCGAGCCGGTCCACGAATTCGGCGTCGTGGCTCGCGAGCAAAATCGTCATCGTGCGCTCGTCGCGCAAGGTGCCGAGCAACGCGCAAAAATTGGCGACGGCGGCGGCGTCCAGCGCGGTTGTCGGCTCGTCGAGCACGAGAATTTCCGGTTCGGTCGCGAGCGCGCGGGCGAGCAAGATCCGTTGCCGTTGGCCGCCGGATAATTCGGAAAATGGTTTTTTCGCGAATGTCGCCGCATCCGTTTTTTCCAAATAAAACTCGGCGCGCCGGCGGCCGGCGGCTCCGACGAATTTACCGGGAAACGCCGAGACGGTTACGCCGGAGAGCGCGACGTCGTATCCGGAAAACAAATACAAATTGTCCGGCACGTCGCGTTGCGAAACAAGCGCGGCGCGCGGGCGCGGCGGTTCGTCGTCGTAAAGCACTTCGCCGGCAAGCACCGGCAGGAGTCCGGCGGCCGAGCGCAAAAACGTCGTTTTGCCGGTGCCGTTTTCGCCGGTGACCGCCGCCAGTGTCCCGCCGGCAATTTCAAGCGACAAATTTTTCAAAATCGGCGTGCCGGGGTAACCGAGCGTGACGTCGATAAATGTTATTTTCGGGGACATTTCGCAGCGGCAAAATTCCGAATGACAAAACTCAAATCCCAAAAAAACTCCAAATCCCGATAACAAATTCCAAAGGGCTTCGGGTAATTCCGGCGGTTTTTGTAATTTTGAATTTTGCTGTCGGGATTTATTTGGAGTTTGGAGTTTCGAGATTTGGAGTTTTCGCGTCCGAGAAGTTTAGTTTTTCCAAAGCGCCGACGTAATACTCAATCATCGCCGGGTAGCTGCCGGTGCCGGCGACGCCGCCGGGCATGAGCGGCACGCGCACGAGCGTCGCGCCGGACTCGTCGGCGACGCGTTTGCAGGTGCGCGTCGGGCGAAAGGTTTCCGCGAGAATTATTTTAACGCCGTCTTTTTTCATCGCGTTGATGAGTGCGATCAGGTGCGCGGACGACGGTTCGACGCCCGGTTTCGGCTCGATGCAACCGGCTTCGGCGAAGTCGAACGCGTGGAAAAAATATTCGAACGTCTCGTGCCAAACCGTGATTTTTGCGCCTTTGAGCGGTGCGAGGCGTTTTTTCCATTCCGGGAGTTTCGCTTCGATTTCTTTTTTGAACGCGGCGGCGCGTTCCCGATAACCGGCGGCGCCGGCGGGATCGATTGCCGCGAGCCGCTCGCCGAGGTGCGTCGCGACGGTGACGGCGTTTTTCGGGTCGAGGAGGAAATGCGGATTGCCGGCGACGTGGACGTGGTCGGGCGCTTTGCCGTCGGGCGTGTCGTGGTCGTCGCACAGGTCGACGTTTTCGGAGGCGAGAAAACGGCCGGGCTTGCCGGGTGCGATTCCGGGATTTTTCGCGCGGTCAACCAACGCCGGCAGCCAGGCGATTTCGAGTTGCGCGCCGCTTTCGAGCAAAATGTCGGCTTTGCCGAGGGCGCGGATGAAGCTCGGTTTCGCGTCGACAAAATGCGGGTCTTCGGTCGGTCGGGCGAGCGCGGTGACATTGCCGGCGTCGCCGGCGACGGCTTTGGCGATTGCGCCCAAATCCGGCGTCGTCGCGACAATGTTCGGGCCGGCGGCTTGAAGGGCGGCGGCGAAGCAAAACGGCATCAGAAATGCCGGGAGTAATTTTTTGAGGAACACGGCGTAAGAGAGTTAAACGCCGAACTCTGCGGAAACGAGCCGGTTAAGCAAGAGTTCAAATGCCGGTTTTTTGACGGCGCGCCGGCGGGAAATTTCCGCATGTTTTTGCCGGACAAATTCCGGCGAAGCGGCACGTTGAAAGGCTTTTCAAATGACAAAGCAGGCAGACAGCGCCGGAGCTCCGGCAAAGCAATCCGGTGTCCAAGACTTGGAGATTAAGGATGCTCAAATTATTTTTGACGCGATTTGGAACGACTTGGAAAAAAAATACGGTCGCGAGAATTTGTCGTTTCCGCGCGAGATTTTCTGGTTGAACGGTGCGCCGGGCGCCGGCAAAGGCACCAACACGCGCTTCATCATGAAGTATCGCGATTACAGCAGCAAACCGATTGTTGTCAGCGACCTTTTGCAAAGCCCGGAAGCGCGCAAACGCATCGACGCCGGCATGCTCGTCGGCGACCGCGAAGTGATTGAAATTCTTTTGGAACGGTTGTTGTTGCCGGAGTTTCGCGACGGCGCCGTGGTGGACGGTTTTCCGCGCACGCTCGTGCAGGTCGAGTTTCTCAAACTTTTTTACAATAAATTAAACCAACTGCGCGCGGAGTTCCGGCATTCGAGTTTCGCGGCGCGTTTTCCGCGACTGCATTTTCATATTCTCGTCCTTTTCGTGGACGAAAACGAAAGCGTGCAACGGCAGTTGAAACGCGGGCAGGAAGCGATTTTGCACAACGCGAAAATTGCCGCCGCCGGTTCCGGCACCGTGGCGGAAGTCCGCAAAACGGACTTGGATCCGGAGGCGGCGCGCGGGCGTTACCGGTTGTTCAAAGAGCGCACGTTCGAGCCGCTGCAATCGCTGCGCGAAGTTTTTCACTATCATCTCATCAACGCGCAAGGCTCGTTTGCCGAAGTCGAGCAACGCATCATCAACGAACTGAAATATCAAAGTTCGTTGGAATTGGCCGAGACGACATTCGACAACATTTCGCCGATTCCGTTGGCGTCCGAAATCGTGAAGCACGCGCGCCAGGCACTCGTTCGCCGGCTCGACGAATACGCGGAGCGTTCGCCGGCGCTTTTCAAGCAAGTGATCGCGCTGATTCAATCGACGTTCATGCCGGTGGTGCTCCGGCACGCGATAACCGGCGAGGCGCACATCAATTCCGAGACCAATCTTTTCGACAATCCGTTGGCGATTTCGATGTTCATCGACATCTTTTCGGAGCGCGGCTACCATGCGTCGATCGATTCGCACAACGTGGAAGTGCCGGCGTCGTTTGATCCGGCGACTTTTGAGATTACGACGCGCGTGAAAAAAATCTATCGCGCCACGATCCGGTTTGCCGGTTCGGAAATTCGGCGCGGGTAACGCGGCTTAATTTTCCAGCTCCGGCCATTGGAGCAATTTCCGGTGTAATGTGCGCCGCGAAATGCCGAGCAAATCTGCGGCCTTCGTGCGGTTGCCTTTCGCTTCGCGCAGCGCTTGGCGCAAAAGTCGTTTTTCGTTTTCGACGCGCGAGAGCGCTTTGCTTTCCGGCCGGTTGCCGGTGCCGGAAGGCTCGGCGACTGCCGGTTTTTCGCGGAAACGCGGATCCAAATCGTATTCGCCGATTTCTTCCCGGCTGTGCATGACGACGAGGTTTTCGCAAAGATTCCGCAGCTCGCGAATGTTGCCCGGCCACGCATACGCCGAGAGAACGCGCTCGGCGTCGGGTTTTAATTTCGGCACCGGCAGCCCGTTTTCTTTCGCGAAAAATTGCAAATAATGCGCGAGCAGCAACGGAATGTCGTCGTGGCGCTCGCGCAGCGCCGGCAGCGTGATTTGCACGACGCCGAGCCGGTAAAAAAGATCTTCGCGGAACGTGCCCTTTTTCACCATTTCCGGCAAATTTCGGTTGGTTGCGCAGACGAGGCGAACGTCGAGCTGAATCGCTTTGTGCGTGCCGACGCGTTCGATGCTGCGCGTTTCCAGAAAACGCAAAAGTTTTACCTGCGTCGCGGCATCGATTTCGCCGATTTCGTCGAGAAAAAGCGTGCCGCCGTCCGCCGCTTCAAAGCGGCCTTCACGCCGTTCGACGGCGCCGGTGAACGCGCCTTTTTCGTGGCCGAATAATTCGCTTTCCAGCAAGTTCGCCGACAGCGCCGCACAATGCACCGGCACGAACGGGCCGCCGGCGCGCGGGCTGTTTTGGTGAATCATGTTCGCGAAAAGTTCCTTGCCGGTGCCGGTTTCGCCGAGCAGCAAAACCGTGGTTTTCGCCTGCGCGACTTGCTTCACTTGTTCAACGACGCGTGAGAGCGTGCGGCTGTTGCCGACGATGCCGGCGACGCTGAATTTTTTGTCGAGCCGTTGCCGGAGTTCCTTGTTTTCGGTTTCGACCTTCCGGCTTTTGAGCGCGCGTTGGAGGACGAGTTCGAGTTTTTCGAGATTCAACGGCTTTGTCAAAAAATCGTAAGCGCCGCGGCGCATCGCCTCGACCGCCGTTTCGACGTTGCCGTAAGCGGTCATCATCACGCACGCCGGGCGCGCCGGCAGCGCGAGCGCTTTGTCGATGACGCTCAGGCCGTTTTTTCCCGCCATGCGCAAATCGGTTAAAACGAGGTCGAATTTTTCCGCGTCCATGAGCCGGAAAGCTTCGTCGGCGTCGCGCGCCATGAAGATCTCGTATTTGTCTTCGAGCATGGAGCGCAGCCCTTCGCGGGTGTTTTTTTCGTCGTCAACGATGAGAAGTGTCGCGGGCATCGGGGAGGTATAAAGTTAAAAGGTTAAAAATCGCGCAGGCGGAAAAATCCGGAGTTGAGTCGGGAGCGTTTGCCGACTGTCCGAGTCGGTTTGTATTTTTGCAAAAACGGGTCGCCCGCCGACGATTTGGAAATCGTCGTTCCCGGACGCGCGCGCGTTAAAAATTTTTGTATTCATAATTTAATTACAAATCTTTTGCCACAGTGCGTCGGCACGCGCGGAAAGGAAGGATTTCGCTTTTTCGACTTCGGCTTCGCGGGCGCGGATGTTTTCGTTCGCGATGCCGGAAAGGTCGTCGAGATTATACAAATAAAGGCCGTCGAGCGTTTCGGCGTTCGGCGGGAAATTGCGCGGCATTCCCAGGTCGATTAAAAACAGCGGCTCGCCGGCGCGGGTTTTCAACGCCGCGCGCAATGCCGGCAGATCGAGCACCGGCGCGCTGACCGCCGCCGAGCCGATTACGATGTCGTGCGCGCCGGCGGTTTCGCGCGCCGCCGGCAATTCGACCGCGGTGCCGGCGATTTCGCCGGCGAGCGTTTGCGCTTTTTCGAGCGTGCGGCTCGCGACCGTGATGTTTTTCGCGCCGCGCAAACGCAGCGCCTGCGCGGTTTGCCTGCCTGCCTCGCCGATGCCGAGCACGAGCACGCGCGCGTTGTCGAGTTCGCCGAAAATGCGCTCCGCCAAATCCGTCGCCACGCCGCCGATGCCGGTGCGCCCGCGCCCGATGCCGGTGTGCGTGCGCGCGTGCGCGGCCGCTTGGAAGCATTTTTGAAAAACGCGGTTCAGCACGCCGCCGGTCGCGTTGCGCGCGATGGCAAATGCGTAGGCGTCTTTGACTTGGCCGAGAATTTCCGGCTCGCCGACGATTTGCGAATCGATGCCGGCGCCGACTTCGAAGAGATGCCGCACGGCGGCCGCGTCGCGCAGGTGCCGGCAGTATTCGCCGGCGGAGGCGGTTTCCGGCGCGTGCAATTCCGCCAAAATCCCGAGCACGCAGCCTTCGGGCGCATCGGCGTCGGAGACGGTGTAAATTTCGATGCGGTTGCAGGTGTTGACGACGACGACCTCGCGCACGCCGGGAATTTTTTTCAGTTGTCCGTAAAACGCCGGCAGCCGTTCGGCGGACACGGCGAGTTTTTCGCGCACGGCAAGCGGAGCCGTGCGGTGCGTGCAACTGAGCAGGGAAAGTTTCGGGGCGGCGGCACTCACGACGGCGAAAGGGTGGCGTGCGCCGGCCAAAGCACGAGCAACGCGACGATAAACAATAAAACGGAAATTTTCGCGAACAGCGGGCCGCGCACCCGGTTGCGTTTGCGGAAAAACAGCAGCCCGGCATACGCCGCGCAAATGAAGACGCCGGCGGCGACATTGAGTCGCGCACCGGTGCCGGCCGCCGCCGGCATCGCGATACCGGCAACAACACCGCCGGTCAGCAGCAACACTCCGGCGACGAGCAGTTGCGCGCCGACGCGATCCAGTTGCCGGAGCGGCGGCAACAACCCGAAAACGCCTTTAAAGCGGCGCCGGCGAAGCGCGTAATCTTGCATCAAAAACAAAACGGCGTTCGCAACTTGCGCCGCCAAAAAGCAATAACCGAGGATGGTTAAAACGGCATGAACGGAAGGCAGGTATTGCATTGGCGCAATTTCCACTTTGCCCAAGTGTGACATTTTGGCAAGCCGTAGCGCAGACTTTCTTGTCTGCGGGGCGGTCGGTTTTTAACCGCTCGGTTTGTGGCATAGAAGCAATTCGCGAAGCAAATCGCAACCCGCCGCCGGGAAAATCTGCGTTATGCCGCCGGGGTTTCTTCCACCGGCGGGAACAAAATCGCTTTTTCGGCGAGTTTTTTGCCGAGGCATTTTTCCGACCAATCGAGTTCGCCGGCAAAGGTTGTCGCCGGCGCGAGGCCGATGTTTTCTTGAATTTTCGCGGAAATTTCCGGCATTACCGGCATGAGCGCGATCGCCGTCAAACGCAGGCCTTCGGCGACGTGCGCGAGGCAGGTTTCGAGTTTCGCGCGGTCTGCCGGCGCTTCGGATTTGCCGAGTTTCCACGGCGCGGTGTTTTCGACGTAGCGATTCAGCGCGCGCACGAAGTTCCACAAAATATCGAGCGCGGTGTGGAATTGGTAATCGCCGCCGAGTTCCAAAAATTTCGGCGCGGTTTCCCCCCAAAGCGAGCGGAGTTCTTTTTCGTCGGTGCCGTCGGCGTCGGCGCGTTGCGCGGGAATGCTGCCGGCGCAGTAGCGCGCGCCCATGTTGAGCAGGCGGTTGAGCAAGTTGCCGAGGCCGTTGCCGAGGTCGGTTTTGTAGCGAATTTTAAATTGGTCTTCGGAAAAATCGCTGTCTTGGCCGACGTTCATTTCGCGGATGAGATAATAGCGGAACGGGTCGGTGCCGTAGGTTTTTGCGAGTGCGAGCGAGTTGCCGGCGTTGCCGGTGCTCTTGGAGGCTTTCGCGCCGGAAATCGTCCACCAGCCGTGCACGATGAGTTGCGCCGGCAGCGGGAGTTCGAGCGCTTTGAGCATGCACGGCCAGTAAACGGCGTGC
>JAVBUU010000130.1:0-13802 GCA_031555005.1 Opitutales bacterium
GAGCAGGATGACGTCGGCATCGCTTTCCGAATCCACTATGCTGTAACCGCGCGCGCGCAACATGGCGGCGACGGCTTCGGAGTCGCGCTCGTTCATTTGGCAGCCGTAGGTTTTGATGTAAACGCGGTTCATTCGGGAAAACCAAAAACTAAGAACTAAAAACCGGAAACAGGAAATGACTTTTTGGAAAATCGGAATCGGTCCGGTCGGGTAAAAACAAAGCTGTTCACTTCGACATGGCGAAATCGCCCGGACGAACGTATTTCAGTCTGCCGGAGTGCCGGCGTTACGTCGTCTTGTCGCCGGTTACCGGAATGCCGCCATGAGCGAGGCGAGTTCTGCTTCGACGGATTCCGGCGAGGCGAGCGTGTGCGCGATCTCGTTTTTCAATAATTCCCGGTAACGCTTTCGCAACCGGTGCGCGGCGACACGCAACGCGCCTTCGTCCGTGCCGGTTTGCGCGGCGGCTTCGGAGTAACCGTCACCGGCGACGGTTTGGGTGTCGGCGGCTGCGCCTTGGCGGAGCAAATCGGCTGGGTTAAGTCCGGCAAGCGGATCGGGGGCATCGGGTGTGTTTTGTGCCATACTTTCCTCAGAAATGTTTTTCGGAAAACGTTACCGGGAAAATTAAATTTAACCGTAGAGGAAACGAATGGTTACGGAAGAAGCTAACTCATGTTAGAACACAAACGGACTGTGCCGGTTGCCCTGCCGTATCGGCAAAAAACAACCCGCTTGCCGTCCGGCAAGCGGGTTGTTTTCTATTCTTGTTGCCGGGGCGGGCAAGATTCCCGGCGTTTTCCAAACAGGCAGCCGACGGGGAATCAATACACGTCGCGCTGGTAGCGTTTGTCCGCTTTCAGTTTTTTAACGTAATCCGCGGCGGCTTCCGGCGACAGATTTCCGTGTTTGGCAATCACGTCGTGCAGTGCGGCGTCGACGTCTTTAGCCATACGCTTCGCGTCGCCGCAAACGTAGAAATACGCGCCGGCTTCAAGCCATTGCCACAAGTCCGCTCCGCGTTCGCGCATGCGGTCCTGGACGTAAATTTTGTTCGCCTGATCGCGTGACCATGCCGTCGAAAGTTCGGCAAGCACGCCGCGCTTTTGGTAATCGGCAAATTCGTCTTCGTAGAGAAAATCCGAGGCTTGGTGCTGGTCACCGAAGAAAAGCCAGTTTTTGCCGGCGGCTTTGCGCGTGTCGCGGTGTTGCAAAAAGCTGCGGAAAGGCGCGATGCCGGTGCCGGGGCCGACCATGATCATCGGCGCGGCGTCGTTTGCCGGCGGGCCGAAGTGCGAGTTGGACACAAATACCGGCAAGACGTTTTCGTTGAGCGGGGCGCGCTCGCCGATGAAGGTCGAACAGGCGCCTCCGCGTTGCCGGCTGTTTGTCGTGTAGCTGACGACCGCGACGGTCAAATGAATCTCGTTCGGGTGTTTTGCCGGCGCCGACGAAATCGAATACAGGCGCGGCATGAGCTTCCGGAGGTTTTCAACGTATTCCTGCGCGGCGAATTTTGCCGACGGAAATTCTTCGGCGAGGTCGATGAATTCGCGTTCGTCGAGCCACTTTTTTTGCGCGGCCGGATCGGGATTGTTCAGAACGGCGGCGGCTTTTTCTTTCTCGACCGGCGCGGTTGCGCGGTCATGGACGAGCTGGAGGAATTTTTTCGTGGGGCCGTTCAGCGCGAGCGATGTCGTAAGTGCGGCACGGAGCGAAACCGGTATTTCGGCTTTGGGCAGGAGTACGGTTTCGTTGCCGGAAAATCCGTTTGCCTTCAAAAGCGCTTCAACGGAAGACGGGTTGTTTTCCGGGAAAATGCCGAGCGAATCGCCGCACTTGTAGGTGAGTCCGCTGCCGGCGATGTTAACCGCGAGGTGAACCGTTTTCTTGATGCTTCCGGCGTTATTCAGGCGGCGGCGCTCCGTGAGGCGCGCCGGGAACGGGTTGTTTTTGTCGTAGGCGCAGGCGGGTGCGGTTGCGTGCGGAGAGGAAGCGGTGCTTTGCATGGGCTTGAAATGTTGTTTTTGAAAACGAAGCGAAAATTCTGCTTTTTCGGAAGTTGAAATCGGTTTGATCATTTTTCAAACGTTAAATCAACAACTACCGGGCGGTGATCGCTTGCGTTTTGCGTCGCCGGCAAATCGACGATGCACGCCGGTGCAGGGATTTTTTTCGCGAGGGCGGGGGATGCGAAAATGAAATCCGAGCGATCATAGTAACCGTCGCGGTCGTTGCGGTAAGTCCATGTTTCGCCGCGCGAGTCGCACGCCGGTAACATGACGAAAAAAGGGTTTTTCGCCGTGCCGGAAAACCGGCGAAGCGGCGGTGAGTGCGGGGCGTCGTTGAAATCGCCGGCGATCAGAACATGCGTTTCGCCGGCACCGGCGATGAGTTCGCGAATCGCGCCGGCTTCGGCGAGCCGTTGCGCGGCGGCGCGCGGGTCGGATTTGTCGGAAGCGAGTCGGCTTTTCAGGTGAATGACGTAAAGCGTGAAGGTTTCGCCGGAATCGTTTTCGAAAACGACGCCGAGCAGTCCGCGCGCGACAAAACTTTCCTTGCCGGAGAAATTCGCCGGAATTTTCGAAAATTTTTCAACGCGCTTGAACGGCTTCTTGGCAATCACCGCGAGCCGGCGTTTTTCGTCCGGCCCGGCAAGCGTGACACTGTGCGGATAATCGAGTCCGTCGCGTTTCAAATCTTGCCGGAGTTCTTCGGTAAATTCGTCGCCGCCGATTTCCTGAAGCGCGAGGATGTCGGCATTCACGGCACGGATTACGGTGCGCAATGCCTCTTTTTCTTTTTCCGGTTTCGGGTAATTGCCCTCGCGTTTGCCGTCGATTACGCGGTGTTCGAGCGTGTAATTACGGACATTATACGTCGCGACGCGGAGCGTTTCGGCGGATAATTGAATAAAAAAAGCCGCCGGTAACAGGCAGCATAATTTTTTAACCACGGATAACACGGATGAGACGGATTTTCGGTTTTGTAATAAAAATTTAATTACAACGCCAAAAATATATCCGTTTAATCCGTGTTATCCGTGGTTAATTCCTAAGCGCCGAACTCGCCGAACACCGTGTCGAGCGCGACGATGAGCGCGTCGATCGTGGCGTCGGTTTCGTCGCCCATGTTGGAAATGCGAAACGTTTTGCCTTTTAATTTCCCGTAGCCGCCGTCGATCACGAGGCCGAAACGCTTTTTCAGCTGCGCGTTTATTTTTTCCAAATCGACGTTTTTCGTGTTGGCGAAACAGTTCAGGCCGCGCGTGCCGTATTTCTCCTCGGGGAAAAGTTTGAAACCTTTGCCGGTTGCCCAGGCGCGCATTTTTTCGTTGAGCCGCCGGTGGCGTTCGTAACGTGCTTCGATGCCTTCGGCTTCGATTTCGACAATCTTGTGCGTGAGTCCGTAAATGAGCGAAATCGCCGGCGTCGAAGGCGTCATGCCTTTTTCGTGGTTGGCGTGAAATTCGAGAAAATCGAAATAATAGCCGCGGTCCGGCAGGCCGGCGGCGCGCCGGCGGGCGCGCTCGCTCACGCTGCAAAGCGCCAAGCCCGGCGGAAGCGCGAGCGCTTTTTGCGAGCCGGAAATGAGGACGTCGATGCCGAGCAAATCTTTGTCGATCGGCACGGTCGTGAATGAGCTGACGGTATCGACGATGCTGATGACTTCCGGGAATTCACGCACGACTGCCATGATTTCGGCGAGCGGGCTGAGCGTACCGGTCGAGGTTTCGCTGTGGATGAGCGTGATTGCGTCGTATTGACCGGTCGCGAGTTCGCGGCGGACATCTTCCGGCAAAACCGGTTTTCCCCAGTCGTATTGCAGCGCGCCGGCGGCTTTTCCGCAGCGTTTGGCGACGTCGAGCCATTTGTCGGAAAATGCGCCGTTCATGCAGCAGAGGACTTTTTTTGCGACGACGTTGCGCAGCGCGCCTTCCATCACGCCCCACGAACTGCTCGTGGAGAGGTAAACCGGGTCGTCGGTGCCCATGAGCTTTTGGAGCTTGGGCTGAATGGATTGATAAAGCTCAACGAAGCCGGCGGAGCGGTGCCCCATCATGCCGCGGGACATGGCTTGAAACGTGGCCGGCGAAACCGTGATCGGGCCGGGAATGTAGAGACGCATGGATGAAAAAATATGTTTTAAAAAAATAAAAATCCGTGCCGGCGTTTTTTATCTGCGGAAAAGTTTTGCCGTTTCCGGCGCGGCAGGGTTTGTGAGGCGAACGATTTTTTCGTTGCGCTCGGCCATCACGACGACGCGCGGCTCATAGGTTTTGGCTTCGGATTCCTCGAACCAGCCGAATGTCATGATGACGAGCAAATCGCCGAGTTTGCCGAGGTGCGCCACGGCGCCGTTGAGCGAAAAAGTACGGCTGCCGGCCGGTGCCGGAATCGCGTAGGTTTCGAAACGTTCGCCGTTGGCGATATTGCCGACGAGAATTTTTTCGCCCGGCAGGATACCGACGAGTTGCATGATTTCCGTGTCAATGGCCAGGCTGCCTTCGTAGTGCAGCTTGGCGTCAGTGACTTCGCACCGGAGAATTTTTGCGCGCAGCAGATTGACTTGCATTGTCCGTTTTTTGTTGGGAATGGTTGCGTATTAGCTCGCTCCGGCGGGCATCCGTCAATCACTCTTTCATCTCGTGCAGCAATCGGGTCACATCATCAAAGATAACGCGGAGCGATTTTATCAATTTGTCGCGGACGTCATTTACGACCGGCGCGCGATGACGCCGGGTGTGCGCGCGCTTGCGGTTTTTTTAAAGCTGCTGTCGTTTGTTTTCGCCGGGATCGTGCGGGGGCGTTTCTTCCTTTACGATAATCGGATTTTGCGTGATACGCCGCTCGGTTGCAAAGTTGTCGTTGTGGGGAATTTGACCGTCGGCGGCACCGGGAAGACGCCGGTGGTCGAGATGATGGCGCGCGTGCTTTCGGAGCGCGGCCGGAAGGTGGCGATTTTGAGCCGCGGTTACAAGAGCCGTTCGGAGCCGCCGGTGAAGCGGTTTTGGCGTTGGCTTACGCAGGGGAAAAAGCCGGAGCCGCGCGTCGTGTCGGACGGGCGTCGGTTGCTGTTGGACTCGGACGAGGCCGGCGACGAGCCGTTCATGCTGGCGCGCAATTTGCTGCCGCTCGGCGTTGTCGTTATCGTGAATCGAAATCGCGTCGATGCCGGCGCGTTTGCGTTAAAGAGGTTCGGAGCGGACACCATTTTGCTCGACGACGGTTTGCAGTATTTGCCGCTGCGCGGGCAGATTAATTTGCTCCTCGTCGACAAGACGAATCCGTTCGGCAATCTCTCGCTTTTGCCGCGCGGCATTTTGCGCGAGCCGGTAGAGAATTTGCGGCGCGGATCTTACATTTTTTTAACGAAATCCGACGGGACGCCTGATGACGCTTTGCGTTCGTTAATCCGCCGGCATAATTCGGCCGCCGGCGTGATCGAATGCACGCATCGTCCGAAGTTGCTCGCATCGCTCGACGGCAAGGAGCGTTTGCCGCTTGAGCATTTGCAGGGCAGGCGCGTGGCGACGTTTTCCGGCATCGCGACACCGGAGCGGTTCGAGGCGTTTGTCCGGCAATACGGCGCGCAGATTCTTTACAACCGCCGCTTTCTCGATCACCACCGGTTTTCGGATACGGACATCGCGGATGTTTTCGACGAGGCTGTAGCCAGCGATGCCGAGTTGGTCATTACAACGGAAAAAGACGCCGTGCGCATTTCTGAAATGACTTGGAAATTGCCGCTGTATTATCTGCGTTTGGAAATTGAAATTTTGGACGGACGGGCGGAATTCGCCTCTGCCGTGGAGCGTATTTGCGACACGCGGACGGTTTAAGCGGTTCGCCGGCGCCGGCCGAATTTTGTTTCCCGAACAATCTGCGTTTGACGCCGCGCTTTCCGGCATTTCCCTTTATCGCGATGAAAGTTATTCGAGCCAAGAGTGCCGGTTTCTGTTGGGGCGTGGAACGCGCCATCGACATCGCGCGCGCGTATGCCGTGCAGGGCAAGCGTCCGGTGTTCACCGACGGTCCGCTGATTCACAACAGCCAGATGATGGAAAAACTCGAATCGGAAGGGATTCGCGAGGTTGGCGATTACATGAGCCAATCGGCGTTGGATCTCGGATTGTCCGAAGCGGAAAAGACAAACGCCGTCATGGTGGTGCGCGCGCACGGAATTTCGCCGGAACGCCGGGTTTATTTGAAAGCCCTCGGCATGGATTTTCGCGACGCGACTTGCCCTGACGTCGGAATCATTGCCGGCAAAGTGAAAATGTATGCGCGCAAGGGTTTTTCCACCGTCATGTTCGGCGACCCGAAGCATCCCGAGGTAATCGGATTGATGGGCTACTCGGAAGGGCGGGGCCATGTTATCAAGAACGAGGCCGACATTGATGCGCTTCCGCCCCTCGGCGACCGTGTCTGCATGGTTTCCCAATCGACGATGTTCACGTTCGACTTCGAGCGTCTCGCAATTCATTTGCAGCGAAAATATCCGAACGCCGTTGTCTTTAACACGATTTGCGGTGCGACGCGCGAGCGGCAAAGCGATGTGCTTGTTTTGGCGAAAGAGGGCGCCGAGGCGATTGTCGTCATCGGCGGCCGGCATTCGGCAAATACCGTGAAACTTGCGGCCTTGGTCGAGAAGCAGGGCTTGCCTTGTTTCCACGTCGAGACGGCGGCGGAGTTGGATTTAAGCCAATTGAAAAAATACAAAGTCGTGGGTGTTACCGCCGGAGCTTCAACGCCGGGGTTTCTTATCGACGAGGTTTGCAAAAAACTCAGCGATTCCGCCAATTGATTTTTTCGGTAAACAAAAAAGCCCGGTTTCGCACCGGGCTTTTTTTTGTCGGACGGACAAAATCCGTTTCGCTCAGATCGTTTTGGCGATGTCGCGATTTTGCAACCGGAAGACGGCGTCGGATTGGTCTTTGTTCGGCCGGTTCGCGTCCATGACGATGTGCACGGAGACGAGCAGGCTTTTCAAATCGATTGCGGTTTCGAAAAGCGGCTGGATCGATTTCGGCAAATAGAAGAAAAAGCGCCCGTTGCTGTAATGCGATTTCTCGAGCGCGTTGTCTGCCGTGAAGTAAATCATTGCCGAGCGACCGGTTTCGGGTTTGAAAATTTCCGATTCAATCACGACTTCGTAGCTGCAGAAGTAATTATTGTGCGCCGGGTATTTCGCGAAAAGTTTCACGTCGCAACGCTCGGTCGGCGCGTTGGAGGCGGTTTTGGCCTGTTGCAGTGTTTTTTCGTTGGGAAGCATTTTTAAAGACGAAGGTTTGTGCCTTTCACGGAATGCGAACCGGCGTTCCGCCGCAAGGAAAAACACGATTGGAGTTGTTGCATCTCTTGGTTAGGATATCGTTTTGTTTCATGAAGCGGGGTTCCTCTTTTGCGGCGATTTTTATAATTATCGGTTTTTTTGTCTGCCTCATCGTCTTTTTGCGGATTCGGCAGGAGCGCGGCGAATCCGGCAAGCTGCCGTGGTATTTTACCGAAAATGTTGCGCCGGCTGACCCGTTTGACGCGTTTAAGCGGCCGTTTCTTGCCGGGAATCGAAACCCGGTTTTCCGGCAGGCCGGCGACAGTCGCGCGAATTCTTTGCTTTCGCCGAAAATCAAGCGGTCGCTTTCGGACAATTCGCTCGAAAAAAGTCCGGAATACGCCTTACGGCTTTGGTTGCCGGAAAGCCTATTTTTGAAGAAATACGACGGCGGGTTGGACAGCGATGCGCTCATCGGCGCCTATCTCGGCGCGCCGACCGGAGCGTCCGCGGATTTTTTACCGAATTCGCCCTTCGGCAAGGTTGCGACCGATGTCGATGTCGACCTGACGTATCGTGAATTTTATTTGCGCGATACCGGCGGAATTCACTCTTACGCGCCGGTGACGCTCAACCTCATCCGTCCGATTTATTCCGATCATGTTTCGCGTCTGCGACCTCAAATCTCGGCCGGTTTCGGCGTGCTTGGGCAGTCCGGCTCGGCCGCCTTGCCGGCGGACCGTGAATTTGAATTGCGCATGCTCTGGCGCGTCGGCACCCAAATGGAGTGGGAACCGTATGATTCGTGGATTTTTCGCGCCGGCTACGAATATTCCCGTCTGACGTCGCCGTCCGAAATGAGCCCCGATTTACCGCAGGAAAACCACGGCGTAACCTTGGGCGTGGAGCATAAATTTTAAAACCGCGCAAGGGGCGCGCTATTCCTTCCGCAGTTTAAAAACGCGCATCATGAAAAAGAATGCGGGGAAAATGAGGCAACTTCCGGCGAGCAACGCCGACACGAGTTGCAGTTGCGTCGCCGGCGGCGCAACGACGGCGTAAAAATCAACCGCACCGCCGGTTGTCGTTACCGCCGTCGTGCCGTGTCCCGAAATCCATGCGAACAAAATCAATGTCACTTGTCCGCCGGCAAAAAGGCGCGTGATAAGCGTGTTGTTCTTTTCGATGCCGATTCGGCAGGCAAGAAAGCATCCGGTGACGCCGGCGATCAACGTGCCGAGCGGCAGCGCCGCGATTGCTTTCGTTTCGAAGGCCGAAGCGGAAAACGTCAAAACGCCGGCGATAAGGAACAGCCAATTAAAAATTCGCGCGCGCCGCTTAAACAAATTTTTCAAATCCGCGTCCTTTGTTTCGCCGATAAGATACGTGCTTGCCAAAAACGCGAATGTGCACGCAACAAAGATTCCGCAAACCGCCGGATAAATGCCGATCCACGGCGCAAAATATAATTCCCGCGGGCTTGCGCCGGCAAACGCGGCGGCGATTACATCCGCCGGAATCGTGCCGCGGTGCAAAGTTGCCGCAATCACGCCCAGCCAAAATGCCGTCCACAAACTCGACCCGGCAAAAAGTGCCGTGTAAACGCGCCGGGATTTTTCGTCCGGCATCGCGTCGTAATGCCGGAAGGCGAACATCGTTCCGCGAATTACGATGCCGACGAGCAGCGCCAGCAACGGCACGTGCAACGCGATCGTGAGCGTCGTGAAAATTTTCGGAAATCCGTTAAACAAAATCACCACGACTAGAATTATCCAAATGTGATTCGCTTCCCAAACCGGCCCCATCGCGTGCCCGACGAGTTCCGTTTGCCGGTCGCGCAGCTTTTTTTCGACCGGCAGCAATTCCAAAATCCCGGCGCCGTAATCCGATCCGCCGAGCAGCACGTAAAGCAGCAGCGACGCCGCGATGAAAAACAGCAGAATTTCGATCATGACGTTTCAAACTTTCTTTGGACGGCTTGGATTTGGCGTTTGAACAACCACACGGTCACGCACGCCAGCGCCGTGTAGAGCACGAGGAAAAGGTAAAAGTGATATTGCATGCCGGGCACCGGCGTCACGCCGTCTTTCGTTTTCATGATGCCGTAAATGAGCCACGGCTGCCGGCCGACTTCCGTCACAATCCAACCCGCCTCAATCGCGATCATGCCGAGCGGAATCGTCGGAATGAGTATTTGGAAAAACCGGCGCGGCCAGCGGCCGGTTTTCAAGAAAATGAAAAACAGCACGCTTGGGACGCAGAGAATAACGCCGATCGCCACCATGATTTGGAAAGAAATGTGCGTAATCACCACCGGCGGTTGCTCATCCGCCGGAAACGCATCGAGGCCTTTCACTTCGGCGTTGATATCGTTAAACGCGATAAAACTAAGCATTCCCGGCAACGGAATGCCGTATTCCATGGTTTCTTTTTCCGTGTTCGGAATGCCGCCGATGTAGAGCGGCACGCGCTTCGCGGTGTGAAAATGACCTTCGGCGGCGGCGAGTTTCGCCGGTTGGTATTCGGCGATGCGCTGCCCGGCGAGGTGCCCGGCAAACGGTTGCAACAACGACGCAGTCGCGCCGAAAAACAGCGCGATTTTCAGTGCGCTCAAATGCAGGTTTTGCGCCTTTCCCTTTAAGTAAAGCCAAGCGTGGATGCCGGCGACCGCGAAGCCTACGGCCTGCAACGCAGCCAATTGCATGTGCAGCGTTTGGTGAAACCACGCCTTGTTGAACATCGCCGCGACCGGATCGATATTCAGCGCTTCGCCGTTCACCCAGTCAAAACCGCTCGGCGTGTTCATCCAGCCGTTCGCCGCAACGACCAGAATCCCCGACAAAAACCCGAAAACGCCGATTGCCAAACCGGTGAGCCAATGCACGCGCGGCGACATGCGATCCCAACCGTAAATGAACATCCCGATCGCGACCGCCTCCAAGAAAAACGCCGCGCCTTCGAGCGAAAACGGCATCCCGAAAATCGGGCCGGCGTGCTCCATAAAACGCGGCCAAAGCAACCCGAGTTCGAACGACAAAACAGTGCCGGACACCGCGCCTACCGCGAAAAGAATCGCGACGCCCTTCAACCACATTTTCGTTAATTCGAGGTAAATCGGATTTTTCTTTTTCAGGTAAAGCCAATGCGCCGCCGACATGAAGAGAGGCATTGTCATCCCGATGGAGGCAAAAATGATGTGAAACGCCAAAGAAAAGGCGATCGCTGAACGGGCTGCGGTAAGATTATCCATTTGCGGAGAATTGGGGGAGTGTGATGAAATGGCACCGTATCGCGGCGCCGGTAAAGTCAAGCGGCGGCGCGTATTTCCGGCAGCCGGTGCGACCGCATTACAAAAGCGAAGTAAAAGGCGGTGTTAAACCGAATTTTTATGCCGAACTTATTGTTAAATAAATTAAAAAATCGGACTCTCTCGGAGTCCGGTCTGCGCGGAGAACGGCATTGATGCGCCGGCTTTCGCGGTGTTGTTTTCCTACTGCCGGCACAACGCCGGAAATAACAATCGGTATGCCGAAATCCACCGGATCCTTAAAGATCAAACCTGTCACCCCGTCCTCTTCCATGAACCTGAGAACCCTCGTTTGCGCGGCATTGCCCGCCGCTGTTTTCCTCGCTTCTAACCTCGACGCCGGCGCCGGCACGTTTACTTGGACCGGCGGCGGCGCGGATAATAACTGGGGAACTGCGGCAAATTGGTTGGAAAATGCGGCTCCCACCACATCAAGCACAAGCGACACAATTGTGTTCAATGGCAATTCGATCGCCAGATTGACGACTCTTCTTTTAAGCGCCGGCGTCTCGGTGAATCAGCTGAAGATTGAAAGCACTCTCGCGAACGACGTGAATATACAGGCGGCTGGACAAACGCTGACAATTGGGGCGGGCGGCATAGATATGAGTGCGGCCGTAAAAAAATTAACCATGAATTTCGGCAGTAATAATCGCCTTACGTTGGGCGCGAGCCAAACATGGGACATTAACTCACAATTCACGCTCCAGTCAACGGTCGCAGACTCTGAAAGAGCGATAACCATCGGCAGCGGACAGACGCTGACGAAAGCAGGTGCGGGGACTTTGGTAATAGGAAGAGGCATGGCAGTAGGCGGCGCCGGAACGCTCTTGATTAATGCGGGAAAAGTGAGCGTTGAAACATCGAATGTTGCTACCGATAAAAGTGCCCTTAACGCCAATGTCACCATTGGCAGCGGCGCGGCGCTTGAGTTTAAACAAGCCAACGCTGCCGCCACAAACGTCATAAACGCCAGCGGCGACATCACCGTCGCGAAAGGCGGCAAGGTTACATACACCGGCACTTCAATAACAACTGCCGGCACGGTTATTTTGAGTGGAGCCGCTAAGGGCAATGCCGTCAATTCAAGCACGATTGAATTACGCGCCGGCACAACGAATATCAACATTTCCGGTACCGGTGTAATCGACAATAAAACCGGCGGGCCGCGCACGCTCGGCGGGACAATTTCGGGAACCTCGACCGATCAAATTATTTTTGATCTGACCGGGAATAACTACACCGGCGGCAGCACTGTCGATAATCCGACCTTGAAGCTCACCGGCGATAATTCCAACTTTGCGGGAACGTTTTCAATTTATAACGGACGCCACGTTTCTCTTGATTCTTCGACTGCCGGCAGCGCGAAGGCCAAATGGGCACTTGGCGATTTAGACACAGGGGCAGGTTATGTTATTAACGCAACGGATGTTAAGCTTGGCGAGGTTGAGATGACGCCTTCTAGCTCTGATCCGGAATTTATTGTTAGAGACGGCAAAAGTGCTACGGTCACAAGCACCGGCGGACGAAGCGGAAGTTTCATCGCCGGCGGTACAGGAAAGACATCAAAGATCATAATTGACGGGACGTTAACCGTTGAAACGCAGTTCTTGTCCAAAGCCGGAACAACAAATGTTACCATTGGAGCAAACGGTATTTTTAACGCAAACCAACTGGCGTTCGACGGCACTGCAAACACCACGATTATCGGCGGACGCATGAATATCGGCAGCGGAGGGGTCACCGGCACGACCGGCACTCTGACGCTCGGCACCGTCACGGTCGGGGCGTATGCGGATTGGACCGGGGAGAAAGACATGGTGCTGCAAACCGGCGGAACGACCACCTTCGATACGCTTGATTCCGGAAACGGCACGGCGGAGCGCAATATTACGATTTCCGGCGTAATTTCCGGCAACGGGGCGCTTACTAAAACCGGTGCCGGCACCTTGGACCTTACCGGTGCGAATACTTACGAAGGTGCGACCACGGTCACCGGCGGCACGCTTAAAATTTCAGGCACGGGCAGTATCAACAATTCCAATATTACCGTCAGCGCCGGCGGCACGTTGCTTGTTACGAGCACTACTGCGGTGAATGCGGCGCTTAAGCTTGAGGCCGGCGGAAGACTTCAAATCGACGGTTCGAACGCAATGTTCACAAACGCCGATTTCCAAGAGGACAGTATCATCAGCGGCAACGGAACGCTTCAAGGTGCCTCTCAAGGTGACACTTTCGACATTTCCGGAATGATTGCGCCGGGTAACGCCGCCGGTGATATCGGGACGCTTACGCTCGGGGGTTCCGGTAATGTCGTAACGTTTACGGATACGGCGAAAATAATCATCAATGTGACGGATGCGTCCAACGTCGATATGTTGATTGCCGGCGGTGACTTGGTTTTGGATAACGTAACGGTTGAGCTTGTATTTGCGCCGGGTTACGTGCCCGCAGTTGACACGGAATTAACGCTCTTCGGCGGCGATGTGTTTTTTGACAGCCAAGAGGCGCAAGATGCCGCTGCGGCAAATATAACATCGAACTACGGCGGCAGTTTTGAGTGGCTTGAAGACGTCAACGGTAACATCACGGGCATTAAGATTATGGTGATACCCGAGCCTTCGACGTATGCGTTATTGGGTGCCGGCGTGCTTGCCGGATTGGCGTTGGTTCGCCGGCGCAAGCGCGCGTAACCGGAAATCGAAAGGGAGGCCGAGCCTCGCGTCTCGACGCCCTTTGAGCGAGTTTTTAAACAAAACAAGCTGCCGGTTTCGGCAGCTTGTTTTGTTTTATCGCGTTTCTCATTAACACCGGCACGCCAGCGGCGCGTCCGGGATCGACAATCTTCAAGATTGTCGTTTGGCGACCCGGAATCTTGAAAGGCAAAAAGCGTTTTTGACGAAAAAACGTTTTTCACGGCGTTACTTCGCCGGCGGTGCCGGCGGCGTTTCTTTTACCGGTAAGCGGCGTTCGGCGATGTCGGCGAGGATTTTTTCGATAAACGCATCGACGCCGTAAGTGCCTTCGAGCGCTTTGCACGCGCGCGAACGCACCGCCACTTGGCCGGCTTCTTTTTCCGTCGCGCCGATGACGAGCATGTGCGGCACTTTGTCGAGTTCGGCGCGGCGGATTTTGGCGCCGAGTTTGTCGCTGTGCGAGTCGATGCCGACGCGCAGTTTGTGCGCGCGGAGTTTGCCGGCAACTTCTTCGGCGTGCGCGT
>JAVBUU010000049.1:0-2930 GCA_031555005.1 Opitutales bacterium
GTATTTTCACAAATGCCCGGCGTATTATCCACGCCCAAGACGGCGGCATCCGCCGGCACGTCAAAACCGGCGTCGTCGAGCAGGCGGATCACGTCTATCGCCGCAAAATCGCCCTCGCTGAAAACGGCAAACGGGCGCGGAATCGCCGGCAGCCGGGCT
The DNA here is from genome assembly GCA_031555005.1 of Opitutales bacterium. Classification (GTDB taxonomy): domain Bacteria; phylum Verrucomicrobiota; class Verrucomicrobiia; order Opitutales; family UBA953; genus CALNBE01. The sequence continues at coordinate 160 of JAVBUU010000049.1, forward strand.
TCAAATTCCGCCAATGTCAGCGCGTAAAACGTTGTTTTGCCTTTTTGCGCGCATTCCCGGAATCCGGCCTCGCGCGTCTTCGTCATCGGGTTTGGGATTTTTTTTCGCCGAAGAAAAAACAGGTTGGAAAATCCGCGCGCAATGAGGTGCTGCGCCGCGACTTCGCCCAGATTCGCATCGTCGCCGAGCACCTTGGGCACCGCCGGCATGCGCTCGTGATAATCCTCCAAATCGACAACCGGCACGCGTTTGCTCAAAATAAATTTTTCCAACGCCGCGTTGCCGGCGGTAAAAGCAATAATGCCGTCGCCCTCCCAATGAGCCGGCACTTCGTGCGGATTCCAATGCATTGTGCAATCAAGTATCCAATCCTGCGCTTTGGCGTATTCGGCGATTCCGCGAAAAATTCGGTCTTCCCACCATGCTTGGGCGACGAGGATGCGTTTTCGAATTTTCGGAGTCAGGCGGTGCACGGGCAAGGTTTTCTAATTCGTATTTCGATACAAAATAGACGCATCTTGCAACATATTTAATTTTGAACCCGGTGCAGGCGAATTCAATGTTCGGGCGTCCTCATAGGACAAACTTTCACAAGCAACACACAACAATCCGTCCTTTTTACCTATGAAAAAACTCAATTACCTCCTCGCTGCCGGTGCGCTTATTTGTGCGGCTCCGGCAATCAACGCCGCAACGGTCACGATCGACTTGGTAAACGGCGAGCTTGGTGTCGGAACAAGCACAATCGCCAACGGCAACACGTTTGACAACGGCACCTACCCCGGCTTGGGCTGGACCGGAGTTACCAACAGCGGCTACAACACGGTGTATTTTTACAATGAGGATCCGGCGTGGTTGGGTTGTTTGGCAATGCAATCATCGAACGGAAATTATGTTTCTCAGGAATTTACGGAAGCTTCTGCAAATACTTATGATGCATATTCCGTTACTCTGGATTACGGCTATCGCAGTTTGAGCGGTTCAACGGGTAATAAGATGGTAATCGAAGTGGCCCTTTGGAGCAAAAGTGCCGATGTGAAATTGGATTCTGAAACCTTTGATATCGTCGCAAGCGATTTCACGGGAGCGAACACATTCAACACGACAACACTTAACCTTAACTATGACAGTTCAATCTACTCTTTGGAGGATGACATTGAGCTGAGAATTGTGAACACATCCACGGGAGGCAATCCTTGGGACTCTACCGCAATCTTCCGCAACGTCTCCGTTTCCGCCACCGCCGTCCCCGAGCCCTCGACTTACGCGCTTATCGGCGGAGTCGCCGCGCTCGGTATCGCGCTCGTCGCACGCCGTCGGAAGGCAAAATAAAACGCGCTTCCGCGCAAAAAGACCGGCAACAATTTCCGTTGCCGGTTTTTTATTGCCCGATTTTTCCCCAACCCCGCCACTGCCCCCCGGCATCTTTAAAAGAAAAAATAATCATGATTCGTTATTTTAAAAACACGCTTTGCGCCGCGCTCGCGCTAACCGCATTTTCGGCGACAACTTTCGTCACCGGCTGCGACGCCGCCGAACATAAAAACGCGACAACCGCACCGGTCGTTTCCGCGTCGCCGGCGACGCCGGAAAATCCCGCGACCGCGCCGGCGGCGGCACTCGTCAAACGCGTTTTGCCGGCGCACGCCGCGCAATATTCCTTCGCGATAATTCCGACGGCGGAAAACGACGCCGATGTTTTTGAAATCGAAAAAACGCCGGACGGCAAAATCGCCTTGCGCGGCAACTCGCCGCTCTCGCTCGCCTCGGCCTTCAATTATTACCTGCAAAACGTCGCCTTCCTCGAAGCCGGCAATTCCGGCGACAACCTCGCCGTGCCCGCCGGCACCAAGCTTCCGCAACCGCCGGAAAAAATCCGCCGCACCGCGCCGGTGCCCTTCCGCCTCGCGTATAATTACTGCACCTTCGGCTACACCATGCCGTGGTGGGACTGGGCGCGCTGGGAAAAAGAACTCGATTTTCTCGCGCTCAACGGCGTGAAAAATCCCTTCATCATGACCGGACAGGAAGCCGTTTGGATAAACACATTCAAGCAATACGGCTGCACCGGCGAAGAACTCCGGCAATGGCTCGGCAGCCCCGCGCACTTCCCGTGGCTCTTCATGCAAAACATGGAAAACTTCGGCGGCACGCTGCCGAACTCCTGGGTCAAAGCGCGCACCGAACTCGCGCAAAAAATCCTCGCGCGCTGCCGCGAACTCGGCATGCAACCCGTGTTGCAAGGCTGGTTCGGCATGTTGCCGCGCAGCTTCGCCGGAAAAAATCCCGCCGCCAAAATCATCCCCCAAGGCGATTGGTGCGGCTACCGGCGCCCCGACATGCTCGACCCCGCCGACCCGCTTTTCGAAAAAATCGCCGTCACCTTCCTCCGCGAACAAGAAAAACTCTACGGTCGCGCCGGCTACTACGCCGCCGACCCCTTCCACGAAGGCGGCAACCGCGCCGGCGTGAAAATGCCGGAGTGCGGCGAAACCATCTTCAACGCCATGAAAGCCGTCGATCCCAACGCCGTCTGGATCAAACAATGCTGGCTCGACGACAACGAAGCGCTCCTCTCGCGCATCCCGGCGGAACGCGTCATCGCCCTCGACCTCAACTCCGAATCTCGCCCCTACTGGCAAAACAGCGCCTTCAAAGGCAAACGCTGGACCTGGTGCCTGCTTCAAAATTTCGGCGGCAACACCGACCTCGCCGGCAACATCCCCGCGCTCACGCACCTCTACGCCGACGCGCTGCACAGCCCCAAAAAA
>JAVBUU010000180.1:0-5101 GCA_031555005.1 Opitutales bacterium
CATAATAACTTTTTCTTAAAATCGCCCGCCGGATGTTTCCGTGTTTTTTGGGGAATGTTTCGGGATTCCATTCAATCCAACGAATCACCTCGTAAAACTTTTCGCGGAAATGCGCTCTTCCGTCCGAGCGCCATGAGGCGTAAAAATCACAAGCGTCACGAAAATCAAACGCAACCTCGTGAATAGGAGCAACCGGGCGTTCGGTCATTTTGCGAAAGCAATTCGTTCCATTTCTTCAAATGAAATGCGCTTTGTCTTGCCGGAGCGATACGCCGCAAGTCTGGCATCCAACGCTTTCTTGTGCGATTCCGGCACCGGCGTTTTATCGCCGGTGTTCATCGCGGACGCCCAGAGCTCGTCGGCCAATTTACATTTTTGGCGATTGGTTAATTTTTGAAGTTCCGGATATGCCGCGAGTGCGCTCATGATTTTTAAATTATTTTAACGTGCCGGGCAGTCAAGCGCCGGCGGGTTACTTCATGCCGTCGCAAAATTCCAGCGTCGCGCCGTCGGCGTTGATGCGCCGGTAGTAGCAGCCGGAACGCGCTTTGCCGTTTGCGCCTTTTGTGTGGCAAGCGCCTTGGCCGGCGGGCCGCACGCGATAAAGCACGGAGTTTTGTTCGCAGTTCACGCGGATTTCTTCGAGCTTCAGGTAGTCGCCGGAGGTTTTTCCCTTTATCCAAAGTTCATTGCGCGAGGTGCTCCAAAAGGTCGCCATTTTTTCGCGCATCGCGGTTTCGAGCGCGAGCCGGTTGACGTAACCGACGATGAGCACTTCGCCGGTGGCGGCGTCTTGGGCGACTGCCGGAATCACGTCCTCTTTGCATGCGTTGACGACTTTGCGGAGTTTGGAAAAATCAAGCGCGAGGGTTGTGCCTTCTTCGATTTCGTGATGGTTGCTCATAGGTGCGGAAATAGAAATGCCGGCGGCCGAAAATCGAAAGCCGAAAATTGCGTCGCCGGGGGGCAAAACCGTTTTTCGCAAAAAAAAATGCGCGCCGTTGCCGGTGCGCATTTTTTTGAAAACCGAGCGAATCTTACGCGGCCGGCGTTTCCGGCGAACCCGGTTGTGCCGCCGGCGTCGCCTTTTTCACGAGGGCTTCGTATTTGGCGTAATTGTCGCGAGCCTGCTTGCGCGCCTCTTCGACAAGTTCCTTCGCCAAGGTCGGGTTCATGCGCTCAAGCGCCTTGAACCGCGTTTCGGAAGCCATGAATTTCGCCACGTCCTCGCTCGGCTTCGCCGAATCGAGTTTGAGCGGGTTTTCACCTTTTTCCGCGAGCGCCGGGTTGAAGCGCATGAGCGGCCAGTAACCGGAATCGACGGCGAGTTTTTGGTGTTCGAGGCCGACGCCGAGGTCGTAACCGTGCGCGACGCAGGGGCTGTAAGCGATGATGAGCGCCGGGCCGTTGTAGGCTTCGGCTTCCTTCATCGCATTGAAGAGTTGCGTGTCCTTCGCGCCGAGCGCCACACGGGCAACGTAAACATTGCCGTATTGCATGGTCATGAACGCGAGATCCTTTTTCGGCGCGCGTTTGCCGCCGGAAGCGAATTTCGCGATGGCGCCGGTCGGCGTGGACTTCGATTGCTGACCGCCGGTGTTCGAGTAAACTTCGGTGTCGAGGACGAGAATCTTGACGTTGGCGCCGGAGGCGAGCACGTGGTCAACGCCGCCGTAACCGATGTCGTAGGCCCAGCCGTCGCCGCCGATGATCCAAACGGATTTCTTCACCAGGAATTCCGCGCTGCGGGCGAGTTCCTTCGCGTCCGCGCCGGCAATCGCGCCGAGTTTACCGAGAAGGGCGGCAACGTGTTCGCGTTGTTCCTTGATTTGTTTTTCATCCGCCTGCGGGTTGTTGAGCACGGCGTTGACGGTGTCTTCGCCGAGTTCGGCTTTGAGTTTCGCGAGCAGATTGCGCGCCATCTTGGTTTGCTCGTCCACGGCGAGGCGGATGCCCAGACCGAATTCGGCGTTGTCTTCGAAAAGCGAATTGGCCCACGCCGGTCCGCGTCCCGCCTTGTCCGTCGTGTAAGGCGTGGTCGGCAAGTTGCCGCCGTAAATCGAGGAACAGCCGGTGGCGTTCGCGACATAAAGGCGGTCGCCGCAAATTTGCGTGAGCAGCTTGATGTAAGGCGTTTCGCCGCAGCCCGCGCACGCGCCCGAGAATTCGATGAGCGGCGTGTTGAATTGCGTTCCTTTAAGGTCGTTGGTCACGCGGTCGCGATCCGGCACCGGCAAGGAAAGGAAGAATTCGAAATTTTTCGCTTCGGCGGCGCGCAACGGCGGTTGCGGCACCATGTCGAGCGCCTTGTGGCCGGGGTTCTTTTTGTCCTTGGCCGGGCAGACTTGGGCGCAGAGCGTGCAACCCGTGCAATCTTCCGGCGCGACTTGGATGGTGAACCGGTTGCCGGGGTTTTCGCGCGATTTGAACGGCACCGACTTGAAAGTTTCCGGCGCGCCGGCGACGGCTTCGTCCGGGTAATATTTGGCGCGAATCGCGGCGTGCGGACACACGGAAACGCACTTGTTGCATTGAATGCAAAGCGACGGATCCCAGGTCGGGATTTCGGCGGCAAGGTTGCGTTTTTCGTATTTCGTGGTGCCGGCCGGCCAGCCGCCGGAAGGCGGGAGCGCGCTCACCGGCAATAGGTCGCCCTGCCCCGCGATGATTTTCGCGGTCGTAAATTTCACGAAGTCCGGCGCGCCTTCGTAGGCCGGCGGAACGATTGCTTCGGCGTCGGCTTCAATCGCCGCCGGGATCGTCATTTCGCGGAGGCCGGCAAGCGACTTGTCCACGGCTTCGTAGTTCTTTTGAACGACGTCGTCGCCTTTGCGCGCATAGGTTTTCTTAATGGATTTCTTGATTTGCGCGATGGCTTCGTCCCGCGGCAAAACGCCGGAAAGCGCAAAGAAGCACGTTTGCATGACGGTGTTTGTGCGACCGCCCATGCCGGCGTCTTTGGCGACGTGCGAGGCGTCGATGACGAAAATCTTCAATTGCTTGTCGATCGCCATTTGCTGCCATTCCTTGGAGAAACGCTTCCACGTTTCTTCCGGCGAAAACGGCGAGTTCAGCAAAACGATCGCGCCGGGTTTCGCGAACTCCAACACTTTTTCGCGGTTAACAAAGGTGTATTGGCTGCACGAAACGAAGTTCGCCTGCGAAATCAGGTATTGCGAACGAATCGGTTTCGGGCCGAAGCGCAGGTGCGAAACCGTGAGCGCGCCCGATTTCTTCGAGTCGTAAACGAAATAGCCTTGCGCGAAATTGTCGGTTTCTTCGCCGATGATTTTGATGGAATTTTTGTTCGCGCCGACCGTGCCGTCCGAGCCCAGACCCACGAAAACCGCGCGCACGACGTCGTCTTTTTCGATGTCGAAATTCGGGTCAAAGCCGATCGAGGTGTTCGTCACGTCGTCGTAAATGCCGACCGTGAAACCGTTTTTCGGTGCCGGGTTATTGAGCTCGTCGTAAACGCCCTTGACCATCGCCGGCGTGAACTCCTTCGAGCCGAGCCCGTAGCGGCCGCCCACAATCACCGGTTTCTCAACGCCGGCCGGCGCGTGTTGCGCAAATGCCGTGACGACGTTTTGGTAAAGCGGTTCGCCCATCGCGCCGGGTTCTTTCGTGCGGTCGAGAACGGCGATTTTCTTCACCGATTTCGGCATCGCCTTGAAGAAGGCCGCCGAGTCAAACGGCAGGAAGAAGCGCACTTTGAGCACGCCGACTTTTTCGCCCTTGGCGGTGAGATAATCAATCGTTTCGGAAATCGTTTCGGACGCGCTGCCCATCACGACGATCACGCGATCCGCGTCCGGCGCGCCCTGATAGTCGAACAAATTGTATTGGCGGCCGGTGAGTTTCGCAAAGCGGTCCATGCAGTCTTGCACGATTGCCGGCAACGCCAGGTAGCGGCTGTTGACCGCCTCGCGGCCTTGGAAAAACACGTCCGGATTTTGCGCCGTACCGCGAATGCTCGGCGCATCGGGGCTCAGGGAGCGCGCGCGGAATTCCCGGATGCGCTCTTCGCTCACCATGCTCTTCAAAATATCGTCTTCGAGCATCTCGATTTTGCTCACCTCGTGCGACGTGCGGAAACCGTCAAAGAAGTGCATAAACGGCACCGAGCCTTCGAGCGAGGCCGCATGCGAGATCAACGCCATGTCGATGGCTTCCTGCCCGGAACCCGAGCAAAGCATCGCAAAGCCCGTGGCGCGACACGCCATCACATCCGAGTGGTCGCCGAAAATCGAGAGCGCATGCGTCGCGAGCGCGCGCGCCGTGACGTGCATCGTAAACGGAAGCAATTCGCCGGCAATTTTATACATCACCGGAATCATCAGCAAAAGCCCTTGCGACGCCGTGTAAGTCGTCGTCAACGCCCCGCCGAGCAAACTGCCGTGCACCGTGCCGGCGACACCGGCCTCGGATTGGAGTTGCGAAACTTTCGGCACATGGCCCCAAAGGTTCTTTTTCCCGGCAGCCGCCCACTCGTCCGACGTTTCCGCCATCGGCGAAGAGGGGGTGATGGGGTAAATGGCCACGACTTCGCTGAGGCGATAGGAAACCGAAGCAACGGCTTCGTTCGCGTCCATCGTGATGAATTGTGCTTTGCGATTACTTTGCATGCGAATTGATAGATTTGTTTTCCCCCGAGCAGAACACGCCGGCGACTGTTTGCAACCCGGAATTGGGGAAGCATCCGCCGACCGGCACGCCGGCGACACCCCGAAATAACGCTCAATTCGTTGCCGATCAACAAACAAAATTCGAGATGCGTCAATTTAACCGTTAACAGCCATTGTCCGAATACGCAAACGCCGGCGACGTTTCGGCGGTAAAAAACGTAGCGCAGACTTTCCTGTCTGCGGGTTCGGGCGGTTTTCAACCGCCCGATCGGCCCGGCGAAGCGACCGGGAACGACGATCTCCGATCGTCGTCCGACGACCCGAACCGCCGGACAATCGCGCCGATTTTTTGACGGAAAACGGCACATCCTCCGGCACAAAAAACGGCATTCCGCCGAAACGTCTTTTGCCGTCCGAAACCTCGGGTCGCCGGTCGCCAATCCTGAAAATTGTCGTTCCCTGACGACGCGCCA